>CAYUEI010000296.1:0-3614 GCA_964443445.1 uncultured Prolixibacteraceae bacterium
CCACATAATTGATTAACAATGATATTTCAATGATCAGATTCTTTTAAGCGATAAAATATCATACCTTTTTAAACATTTCCTCAACCCTGAGACTTGAATAAATGAGGTAACTTAGAAGTCGTTTTATAGAAGGATTATGATTTGTTGTAATCAATTTTGTTGAGATACTTTTTATAAACAACTAACAAATGAAACTTAAACATCTAAAATCGAATTTTTCACTTCCTAAGGTATGTTTTATTCTTGGGTTCTTGTTTATAAGTATTTCTTCATACTCTGTGAATTCTTTTGTAAATGTTTGTGATCACGGAGCCGACAATACAGGAAAAGTAAACTCTTCAAAAATAATAAACCACCTCATTGATAGTTTGAACAAGAATCAAGGGGGTACAATTTATTTTCCGGCAGGAAATTACTTGTGTGGACCTATCTTCATGAAGAGCAATATCACTTTATTTACAGATGCAGGTTCAGTTATTAATTTCAGTGACGACTTTAACGATTATCTGCCAATGGTCACTTCTCAATGGGAAGGCATACGCCTGAAAACATTTGCATCGCAGATATATGCTATTGATGCTCAAAACATAGCAATTAAAGGGAAGGGACATTTTGAAGGTCATGGCAAAAAATGGTGGGACTTCTGGTTAAACCTCAGAGAAAATAAATCTGAAGATTCAAAATGGCAACAGATTTTTAATGAAGAAAACAAAGAGCTGCTTCAGCGCAATAAATATATTGCTAACATGAAAAGCTTTTTAAGGCCTCCCATGGTTTTATTTTATAATTGCAAGGATATTCATATTGAAGATGTAAGTTTTTCCAATCCTCCTTTCTGGACAATCGTTCCTGTATATTGTGATAACGTAACTATCAGCGGAATAAAGATTTTCAATCCCGGAGAATCGCCAAATACAGATGGTATTGATCCTTGTTCATGTACAAACGTTAGAATTTCTGATTGCCACATTTCAGTAGGCGATGATTGTATTGTTATCAAATCAGGCAGGGATGAAGACGGGCGTGAAGCTGCAAGGCCAACTGAAAATGTTACAATTACCAACTGCACGATGCTTAATGGTCATGGCGGTGTAGTTCTGGGAAGTGAAATGTCGGGAGATATCAGAAGAGTAACTATTTCAAATTGTGTTTTTGAAGGAACTGAAAGAGGTATCAGGTTTAAAACAATGAGAGGAAGAGGAGGAATTGTTGAAGATATCAGGGTAAGTAATATTGTAATGCACAATATTGTGGAAGAAGGAATAGTGCTAAACATGAGATATCATCCTACTGATACTGAACCTGTTTCAGACAGAACACCGGCATTCAGGGATGTTCATTTATCAAACATTACCATTAGTGGAGCAAAGAAAGGAATTGCAATTTACGGACTTGAAGAAAGAAATGTGGATCAGGTTTCATTTTCAGATATTTACCTGCAATCTGAAAAGGGAATAATTGCTCAATACGCTAAAAATCTACTTTTCGACAATGTTAGAATAGAAACGCCATCCCTTACACCTGTTCAGTTTGACAAATGCAACTATGTTGTAATAAACGGAATGCAGATTGTAAATCCTGATAAAAATTCAAAGCTTTTTGAGCTTAAAGAATGTAAAGATTTCAAAATATCTGATTGTTTTTTTACAGAACCATTTGATATTTTCCTTAGTTATGATGAAAAATGTGAAAATATATATCTGACGAATAATATCATTAGAAACTATAAGAAATTTCTGGAAGGTTCTGACGATGGAAAAGTAATTTTAATGAACAATATTAAATGAAATTGTTATAACTTTTAATAAGAATAAACCTAATTTAATAAACATAATTTTCTGACATATGAAAATAAACAAATTAAAGAAACGAGCTGCACTATCAATATTGATGAGTATGCTTTGTTTAATTTCACTTGCACAAGAGAAGATGATTACCGGGAAAGTAACAGATTCGTCTGATACTCCGATGATTGGAGTAACAGTTGTTGTATCCGGAACTACAACAGGAACTGTTACAGATGCAAGTGGAAATTATTCTATTAAAGTTCCGGAGAAGAGCACTTTGAAATTTTCATTTATTGGCTTTGACACAAAGGTAATTGAAGTTGGAAATCAGAGTGTAATTAATGTTACTATGTCTGAAGGTTCGTCGGATATTGATGAGGTTGTGGTAGTTGGCTACGGTACAGTAAAGAAGACTGACCTCACAGGCTCTGTAGGGACTATCAGTTCAGATAATCTTGTAGCCAAGGGGACAGCAACAATGATGGAATCGTTACAGGGAGAAATTCCGGGAGTATCGATAACACAGAACAGCAGCCGTGCGGGAGGTGGATTTGACATTCAAATTCGTGGTGTACAGTCGATTAAGGACAAGGACGATCGTACAGGTCCTTTGTTTGTAGTTGACGGAATTGTTGTAAGTGATATACAAATGTTGAACCCAGCTGACATTGAGCGTGTTGATGTATTGAAAGATGCTTCATCTACAGCCATTTACGGTTCAAGAGCATCAGAAGGAGTTGTAATGGTTACAACAAAATCGGCCAAAGGACAGGGTGAGAAATACAGAAAGCCAACTGTATCTTATGACGGATATGTTGGAATGAGGCAGGTTGCCAGAATGCCTGATTTTATGGATGGTATGGAATTCATGCAATTCAGGTTTGCCAGATATACTACTTTATCAGGCCGGGCGAGTAAAGATGGTTCAGTAAAATTCAAAATGGATCCTGCCAATCTTCAGATTTCCCTTTTGACAAACTATATACCTGAAACAGATGAGAATGACAACTTTATGGTTGGCAAGTCACATTGGAACTATTATTATCCTGACGGCACCGGAATGTCAAAAGTAGAACAACTGATGGCTGATGGAAAATATTACGACTGGATGGATCTTCTTACTCAGGATGCAATGCAGCAAAACCATTTCTTCAGTATAAGCGGAGGATCGAATAATACAAACTACCACTTTGGTATTGGCTATCAGCAGGATCAGGGTATTTTCCTGAAAGACAATGAAACCAGGTATAATATTAAAGCAGCAATAGATACTAAAGTAAATGACTATTGGTCAGCCGGAGTTTCGTTGAACCTGGCAAGAACAATTGATGACTGGGGAAGCGGAAATGCTGTTGCAAATGCATTCTGGAGCAATCCTTACTTTATTCCTTGGGATGAAAACGGAGACTACTATTTACAGTCCGGAATATCAAGCACTTTAGGAACATCATCGGGAGCGCAGTTTTCTTCTTTGATTAATCCTTTGATTGATATGGAAAATACTGTATATGGGGCACAGAAACTTCATATTCTTGGTAATATTTACCTTACCTTCTCCCCTATCAAGGATTTGACTTTCAAAACAACTTTATCGCCGAATATTTATCAGGGTCGCACACATCTATACGAAACTGTTAATACGCAATCAAGAAATTCAAAAGGAACTGACAGGGCTGAAGTTAAATCTACCAATATGTTCGACTGGACATGGGACAATCAGGTCAATTATGTTTTATCGAGGGGAGACCATTCTTTGAATGTAATGGGACTTTTCAGTATGAATAAATACACAAAAGAGAATTTCAACCAGTTTGGTGAAGATTTCCC
>CAYUEI010000297.1:0-3612 GCA_964443445.1 uncultured Prolixibacteraceae bacterium
ATCTGGTTGCAGTGAGCTGGACATATATAGTAATTGCAGAAATGGTAAATGCACAGGGAGGACTGGGATCTATGATCTATATGGCAACATCAAGAGGCTCCCATGTTGATCAGCTTTATGCGGTTTTGATACTTATAATTTTTATTGGATTTATTCAGGACAAGCTTTTGAAACAACTGGATAAAAAGTTGTTTAAATTTAAATATGCCTAATTTATGAAGAAAAATATATTTCAAAAGGACAATGTCGGTGAAGATGAAAGCTCTCTTGGAAAAGAAGAAATCAAAGAACAAAAAGTTGTAAATGTTGCTGAATCTAAGCCGGTTGAGACGAGTGGTGGAACTGATATAATAAATCTGGTAAATATAAATCAGGTATACTCAGACCATACACCACCTAATGTAGTTTTTAAAGATTTCAACCTCAGTATAAAAGATAAAAAAGAGCAGGGGCAGTTTATTACTATAATGGGTAAATCGGGATGTGGAAAATCAACGATATTAAGATATATATCCGGATTACAGAATCCTACGTCAGGCGATGTGTATATTTACGGGAAGAAAAGAACAGAAGAAGACCGGATCCCAATGGTATTCCAGCAATATACTTCATTTGAATGGAAGACTGTACTTCAGAATGTTGCACTTCCGCTTATTCTAAAGGGTATAAATAAGGAAGAAGCCAATGACAGGGCAATGGAAATGATAAAGATTGTAGGATTAGGAGGACATGAAAAGAAGTGGGCTAAATATCCTATTTTATCAGGAGGTCAGTTACAGAGGGTTGCTATTGCAAGGAATCTGGTTGTCAATCCTCAGATATTATTAATGGATGAGCCGTTTGGTGCATTGGATACTGTTACAAGAAAGCAAATACAGCTTTTCCTTCGTTCCATATTTGAAAACACGAAGCTGGATCCAACAGTAATATTTGTAACACATTCAGAAAGTGAAGCAGTATTTCTGTCATCTGATATTTACATTTTGGATTCCGGACCTGCATCAGTAAAGCATCATTTTGAAATAGATTTGCCATCAGTTCGTGAAGATTCAGTAAGATATTCAACTGAGTTTACAGAATATGTAAACAAACTGGGTGCTTTGTTGGAAGATTTAAAGAATGAAAGCAAATAAACAGTGTAATTGTTAAGTAATTATAAACTATAAAAAGAAAAAACACTTACAGCGATGTAAGTGTTTTTTTTGTCGGTCTGAAGGGACTCGAACCCTTGACCCGCTGATTAAGAGTCAGCTGCTCTACCAGCTGAGCTACAGACCGAGGCCACAAAAATAAATAATATTTCTTTGCTGACTCATTAAAAATTTAACTTTTAGACCATTTTTAAATATTTTTCAGTATAAATTTGCGCAGTATTTATGCTAGAAATTATAATTCAGTCGTTTATATACTTTAAGAAAAAGATATTTTTTTCAAAAAAATAGTTTTGGGCATAGAAATATTATAAAAAACGGAAGAAATAAATCATATAAACAAATTTAAGATGAAAAAATCAGTAAGCGTTTTAATGAAGGCAGCATTTATTTTGTTAGCTGTCATCCTATTTGCATCATGTCAGAAATATAAAAGAGAAATATCTCAGTTAAATATTTCTAAGGACAGTGTTGAGCAGGTTGTTGAGCAACGTAATCAGCAGATACTGGATTATGTTGGCGATCTTAATCAGATTCAAAGTAACCTTGATTCAATAAAAAGAGTACAGAAATTACTAAATGTAAGTCTGTCTGCAACAGGATCAGAAATCCAACAAGATGAAAAGGATAAAATTATAAGTGATATTAACTTGCTCAATAATATAATTAATGAAAACAAGAAAATAATATCATCATTGCAGAATAAGCTCAAACACTCAAATTTGAGAGTTGCTGAATTAGAAAAAATGGTTCAGAATTATATGGTTCAGATTGAAGAGAAAGATGCTGAAATTTCAGATTTAACAGCTCAAATTGAAAAGATGAAGATTGATATTTCTGAATTGAATGAACAAATAACTGTAATTACTGAGGAAAGTGTTCAAAAGTCCGAAACTATCAAACAGCAGAAAGATGAAATGAGTATTGCTTATTATTGTTTTGGTTCAAAGGAAGAATTGGTTAAAAACAATGTGGTTGAAAAAGTTGGTGGGTTTATTGGTTTAGGTAAAACTCACAAGATTAAATCAGATTTCAACCAAAAATATTTCAATAAAGTTGACATCAGAGATTTCAAGGAAATTTTACTGATGGCCAGGAAAGCTGAAATTATTTCAAGTCATCCTGATGGATCATATCATTTTACAGGTTCAGACAAGACTATAGAAAATATAGTTATTGACAATCCGGAAGAATTTTGGAAAGCTTCAAGATATCTTGTGATATTGGTAGAACCATTAAAATAAAGAAATTCATTCTGAAATATTACTTGCCATTCTATTTTTATAGAATGGCATTTCTATTTTAATTCAGCAACGATAATGCCGGTTTGTTTTTTATTTGACATTAAATAATCACTTAGAGGCACTTGAGAAATAACTACTCTACCGGCATCGGAAGAAGCATGGAGCAAATGAATTCTGTCATTAACTCTAACTGCAATTCCTGAATGGCTGATGTCTAGTCCGGGGATATTTGTAGTAATACCTATAATCATGCCTTCTTTTATATTATTCTCGATTTCTTTGACCTTTTCTTTAGGAATGTAATACAAAGAATCAGAACTTGATATTCTTTGTTCTATAAGGCTAATTTCCTCAGTTAATAAAGAATCATCCTTAAGTTGTTTATATAATTGAGGATGAGAGCTCATGAAATTTACAGTAATATCATAAGGAATTCCCCCTGATTTTTCAGTGAAATTTGAAATATAGTTGTTTTTTCCATTTTCATAAAGCCATTCAGAGAAGTAATGAATTCTGCTGGCATAGCCGTTTATTATTCCATTGCGGTATCTTAAGTTTCTTAGTTGATTTTTAAAATTATCAAAGGATAGATTACATGAAGTAATAGTCTTTGAGATTGCAATAGAGGTTTCTAAAAAAGTAAGGCAATCTAATTCCCGGGCATTTATAATTAACGATTCAGAAGAACATACTTCAAGTGTTCCTGATTTATAGGGAGTGTCGATAAATGAAAGAGCAACACATAGGAGAGTTTTATTCAAATCAGAAGTAGTACAGTTACTTTTTAATGAGGAAAATTTTTGAGAAATAATAGCTGAATCTGCTGGAGAATAAAATGATTTATAGCAATCCTGACCTGATGAATTAATCGAGATATCCAGGAAAAATATTAGTAATGATATAATTGAAATTAACTTCATGAATTTTTATAGTGAAAATACAAAAATAATAATCTGAAGGAGTATTAGCTGTATCAAATATAGATATTATAAATGTTGACTTTTAATTATTTTTTGTAAATTACTTAGATATAGCAAAGGGCATTTTCTTTTCAGCTTCTTTAATTTTTCAAATTTTTAAAACAAAGAACTTGATAACATGAATTCGGTTAGGAGGTTTATATCAGTGTTTTTCATCATCTTATCAATTAATTCATTTTCCCAGGATGAAAGAGTTGATTTGTATGATCTTGATATAAATGAGCTTTCAAAATTCAA
>CAYUEI010000298.1:0-3603 GCA_964443445.1 uncultured Prolixibacteraceae bacterium
ACCAATTGATTCATGAAAGATGTGGCTTCTGTTTCATAAGCTTCTGATGTTGGATTATCGATCCATGAAGCAGCGAAATCAATAATCTGAGGCACGTCAAATCTAAGGTCTTTTATTGTTCCCTGATATTTATTAACAAAAGCTGAGAATAAATCGGCAGAAGGAGTATTTGTAAAGGCAGTTACAGCTTTAGCCATAGGGGCTATTTCAATGTAGTTTACAAAAGTATGCAGAGCAGCAGCTCCTATTCCCGTAACAAAATAAAATATAAGAAATCTTTTCGGTCCCCAGACACTTTCAAGTACACGTCCAAACATCCAAAGTGCAAACATATTGAAAAACAGATGTGTAATTCCACCATGCATAAACATGTGGGTTATTATCTGATAAATTTTAAAATTATCTGATTGTGGATAATATAATGCCAGATTGTTTGTTAAGTCTATTCCGGTTTTTTGCAAAACAAACGTTGCAAAGAGCATGATAACATTAATAATTATCAGGTTCTTTGTTACCGGAGGCATTTGTGCAAAAGGAGAACGAAAATTTGAATTCATTATATTTTAAGTATTTTCTTAATTATATTTCAATTATTGAGCCATTCAAAGATACATGACAACATGTCAATTATTTCAATTTTTTTTCAATTTCATCCATTCTGATAAATTCAACAATTATTTTACCCTGGGGAGAATAATTTGGAGTTTCGCATGAGAAGAGCTTATCAATCAAATATCCTGCTTCTTCAACATTCAGCTGATGATTCTGGTCGATTGAGGAAGCTATTGCAAGAGAAACCGATAGCTGTTCTTTAGCGCTTTCTTTTATGTCAGATCCTGAACTTTTATATTCTTCAAGGAACATTTCAATAACCTCTTTTGGATTTGAATTGCCCAGTATTCCGGGGATTCCATTAATTATAAAGGTTTCATTGCCAAACTCCCGTAAATCAAATCCCAGGTAATTTAAATCATCAAGCATTGATTTCAAAATGACAGCATCAGAGGCATTTGTTTCAAATGTTTGTGGAAAAAGCAATTGTTGACAAACACCTTCGTGATTTTCAAGAACTTCCATGAAATGTTCATATAAAATCCTTTGATGAGCCCTTTTCTGGTCAATTATCATTAATCCTGATTTAACAGGGGTTATGATATATTTGTTTTTAACAATTATAAAATTTCTACAGTTTTCTTTAACAGGTTCTTCAGAATCATTATAAAACGTTTTCTGAACAGAAGTTTCATTAGAAATCTGAAAATCATGTTGGTGCGACTCCCCATTGGTAAGGTCATCGCAAGGGAAAAAATTATCATTTCCCTGGAGATTGAATTTGTCTTCAGAATTAATAAATCCGCTAATGGGTTCATTATAGCTTCTTTCCCGGAATGGGTTATAATCGGGGTTAAAAGAAATCTTTGGAGGTGTAAGTCCATGAGTTGAACTAAGCGGGACAGGAATATCAAAGTTGCCATCCTGATCAAAATCAATGCTTGGGACGACATTGAATTTACCTAATCCTTCGCGGACAGAGGCGTGTAGTATTTGCCAGATTGCACTTTCGTTTTCAAATTTTATTTCAGTTTTGGTAGGATGAATATTAATATCGATAGAAGATGTATCAACTTCAAAGTTAATGAAATAAGAAGGGATCATGTCAGAAGGAAGTATCTTTTCATAGGCTTGAATAATTCCTTTATGGAAAAAAGGGTGTTTCATATATCTGCCGTTGACAAACATAAATTGCTCACCAAAAGTACGGCGGGCAAATTTTGGTTGTCCTATAAAACCTGATATTGTAGCAATAGAAGTAGATGAATCTATTGGGATCAGGCTTTGGTTCATATTGGAGCCAAAGATTCCGGCTATTCGTTTACGAAAATTTGAAGAGGGTAGTTCGTATAGTATTGTTTCATTGTGAAAAACAGAAAAACCTATTTCAGGAGAAGCAAGAGCAACTCTTTGTATTTCTGTAATTATATGTTTTAATTCGGTAGTGTTAGATTTTAAAAACTTTCGTCGTGCGGGGACATTAAAAAAAAGATTCTTGACCATAAAGGTAGTACCTTTCCGGCATGATATTGCTTCCTGAGTAATGATTTCAGAGGCAGCAATATGTATTAAAGTTCCAATTTCATCATCTTCTCTTTTAGTACGGAGTTCAACATCGGCAACAGATGCAATTGAAGCCAGTGCTTCTCCCCGAAACCCCATAGTTCTTATTTCAAACAAATCAGAAGCGCTTTTGATTTTTGAAGTAGCATGACGTTCAAACGACATTCTTGCATCGACGGGAGACATACCTTTTCCGTCATCTGTAACCTGAATCAGAGTTCGTCCAGCATCTTTAAGGTGAACAGTTATCTTTGAAGCTCCGGCATCAATAGAATTTTCAACCAGTTCTTTAATTACAGAAGCAGGTCTTTGAATAACTTCACCGGCAGCAATCTGATTTGCAACAGAATCGGGTAAAAGGTGAATCAGATCAGACACAGGGTGGTTATTTAAACATAAAAAAGAGGAGTAATGCAAGTATAGCCAGAATTATTAAAACTCTTGTATTAGAACTTTTTCTCTGGCTTCTTGTTCCTCCCCACCTTCCTCTTGATACACCTTGTCTGAAAGCCCCCGGGGCAATATAAGGAGTATATTTCCCTTCTGTATTGTCAGATATCCCCAATTCAGATTTAATACGTCTTTCACGCATTTCTCTCTGTTCCTTTTCAGGGTTCCAATATCTTGGAGTTACACTGAACTGTCTGGGTTTTGGAGTACTGAAAAAATTTGCCATTCTTTTTAATGTATTTAATTGTCAAAGATAAATGATTTTTCAGGGTTTAGAAAATTTGCCATTTAAAATGCGAAAAAGGCTTTTAAAAAATTAATTATGGCTTTCAGCTATGCAATTGCCTATATACATAAAGTTTAAAGTTATTTAATGGATGTTATATGTAGATTCTGAAAAATATAATTTCTAATTTAGTGGAAAAACTATTTAACCATGCTTGTAAAGGTTTTTGGAAGTGCTGTTCATGGAATAAATGCTACAGCAATTACAATAGAAGTGACGGCCACACAGGGAATTACGTTCCATATTGTTGGTTTACCTGACAATGCAATAAGAGAAAGCCATCAGAGGATTGAATCGGCGTTGCATGAATTAGGTTTTCATTTTCCGAAGAGGAAAATTATAGTAAATATGGCTCCTGCTGATATAAGGAAAGAAGGAACAGCCTATGATCTTCCAATTGCCATTGGGATATTGGCTGCATCTGAGCAAATAAAAACTGATAAGCTGGAGAAGTACATAATAATGGGTGAGATATCGCTCGATGGCAAGCTTCAATCAATAAAAGGGGCATTACCAATAGCTATCAAGGCGCGGCAGGATGGGTTTGAAGGTTTTATACTTCCCAAGGCTAATGCAAGGGAAGCAGCTGTAGTCGATAAGCTTAAGGTTTATGGAGCAGAAACGATAAGTGAAGTAATAGAGTTCTTTGAGGATAAATTTGTTTTTGAGCAGATTAAAATAGATACGAGGAAAGAATTTCTGGAGAATGTATTACACTCAGAGTTTGATTTTTCGGATGTTAAAGGGCAGGA
>CAYUEI010000299.1:0-3568 GCA_964443445.1 uncultured Prolixibacteraceae bacterium
GTAGCCTGAATTCCGGAATCCCGTATTTCAAAACACCACCTATTTCATGTAATGCCTCAAAGACGGTCACATCATATCCAAGCTTTATCATATCTCCGGCAAATGACAATGATGAAGGCCCCGAGCCTATTGCTGCTACTTTTATTCCTTTACGTGGGGCGCACTCCGGTATTGATATATTGCCGGTTTCCCTTTCACAATCAGCAGCAAATCTTTCAAGATAACCTATCGCAACCGGTTCCTTGTTTAGTTTTATTTTGTAAAAACATTGTTCTTCGCATTGTTTTTCCTGAGGGCACACTCTCCCGCAAACTGCCGGTAAAGCACTCGTAAGCTTTAATGTTTTTGCTGCTTCCCCGAATTCCTGCCTTTCAATGTTCTTAATAAACTCAGGTATATTGATTTGAACAGGGCAACCTGTTATACATGTTGGATTTACACAGTCCATGCAACGAGATGCTTCTACAAGTGCTTGTTCTTCAGTTAATCCAAGGTTCACTTCAACATTCTGATATTTTACCCTTTCTTTTGGATCAACTTCGGGCATGTGAACTCTGGGTATGTCCGTACGCTCTTTACCTTTTAGTTTCTTTCTAAGATCGGCACGCCAGTCTTGTTCTCTTCTTTCTTTTAAATATTCTTCTAAAGTGCTCATATAAGGTTTATTAAGAACGGTTCATGAAATTTTGGAATGCCTCTTTCTCTTCATTGCGATAACCTCCAAGCCTCATCATCAACTCGTCAAAGTCGATCTGATGGGCATCAAATTCAGGCCCGTCAATACAGGTAAACTTAGTCTTTCCACCTACGGTCACCCTGCATGCCCCGCACATTCCTGTGCCGTCAACCATGATTGAATTTAAACTGGCTTGAGTAGGTATATTGTATTTCTTTGTAAGTAATGCAGTGAATTTCATCATGATGGCAGGACCAATTGCTATACACTCATCAACTTTCTCCCTGAGTATAACTTCTTCAGCTCCCTGGGTAACCAGACCTTTCCTTCCATGCGAGCCATCATCCGTCATTATTATTACTTCATCCGACCATTTTCTTATTTCATCTTCAAGTATAATGAGATCTTTGGAACGTGCTGCCAAAACTGTAATAACCCTGTTACCTGCTTTCTTAAATCCTTCAACTATAGGCAATAAAGGTGCAACTCCAACACCCCCTCCGCAGGCAAGTATTGTTCCGACCTTATGTATTTCTGTTGCTTTACCCAGCGGTCCGACAAGGTCGACCAATGAGTCTCCAGGATTCATCGCTGCCAGCTTTTCTGTACTGACTCCTACCTTCTGGGCAATAAGTGTTATCGTCCCTTTTTCAACGTCTGCTCCCGCAATCGTTAAGGGTACACGTTCTCCCTTTTCTGAAACCCTGAGGATTACAAAGTTGCCCGGCTTACGGGATTTTGCTATTAACGGAGCTTCAACTACAAGTTTGACAACATTTTCAGAGAAAAACTCCTTTTCGGTAATTACATTCATCAGGTCTGAATTTGAATTTTATTTATTTCTAAATATGCAAAAATATAATCATCTTTCTTATACCCTTTATACATTTCACTTTTTCTTAAAATTTATTTTGAATTACGTATTTCCCTTAATACAAATTCAAATGTTTTTTACTTTTGAAGTTTTGTTTTTCCAATGATGAACCTGAAAGCTGACATGATAGAAAAAGAGTTTGTTTTTGCTCTCACCGAACATCGACTGTTCGGACATATCCTTGTTCCTTTTTTAATTTCCAAAACAGGCAATGGTGCTTTTTACACCGTAATTACTCCTGTCATTTCTGCAAATATCGGCAAACTCGATTTCGAATTTACTGATATTCAAAAGAAACTAATTGATATTACTGCCAAATACAGCGAAGAAAACCTGACTAAAAAATTCTCCAGAAAACAAGGCAGTAAAGAGTTCTTTCATAATATAGACCCTGAAATTTTTAATAAACATATCAGCCCGTATATTGATAAGCAAGTAGTTGAGATTATTGATGTTATTAGAAAAAACAATATCCGCTTGTTTCATAAACCTGTTAAATATAATAACGTTTACGAAGATGAAGTAATTGAAATTCTTGAGGACCATGCTTTTGCAGTATTTAATTTTGATCTTACTACTGAAGGCCTCAATTATAATCTTCAAATTAACTTCAAAGGGCAGCCACTAAAGATTCTGTTCCGTAAGCCTGTTATGATCAGTGATATGCCTTGCAGAATGGTAATAAATAATAAACTTTATTCTTTCGATAATATTTCAGGTAAAAGACTAATGCCCTTTCTCGAAAAAGAGTTTGTTAAAGTTCCCCTTTCTGCAACTGAAAAATACCTGAAAACGTTTGTTTATAACATTGTGCGTGACCATAATATCAATGCCTCCGGTTTCGACGTGATAAATCTGAATTCTGAAAAGAAAGCTATTATTACCATTGAAACAGGCCTCGACCTTGAACCAATGCTTACCCTTCGTTTCCAATACGGTTCAAAACGCTTTACTGCTGAAAAGAAAGGTAAGGTTGAAGTTGAATTCAAAAATGAAAATGGCAAGTTCACTTTTTACAAACACCTCCGCGATACCGGCTGGGAAACTGATATTGTCAGCTACCTTAAGTCACACGGACTTGCTTTGAATGTCAACCGCCTTGAGATTTCAAAAGAGTCAGACCTCTTTAAGGATGAACCACGATACGCTGTTATTAACTGGATCAACAGGCTTCAAAATGAGTTTTCTCAAAAAGATATTTACGTTGAACAGAATATGCCTGAGCATAAATATTTTACAGGCACGCAAAAGCTTGAGATCAACATTAAAAGCGAAGACGACTGGTTCGACCTATATGCAGTTGTCTCTTTTGGTGATTTTAAAATTCCTTTTATACGTCTGAAAAAGAACATCCTGAACAATAAAAGGGAATACCTGCTGCCAAACGGAGAAATTGTTATTCTACCCGCTGAATGGTTCGTAAGCTTTAAAGAGATTTTACCTTTTGCTGAAGGAGGAAATGAAAACCTGAAATTTGCCAAACACCATTTTAAACTCCTGAAGGAAAACCTGAAGGGTATTAACCCGGAAGTCGTTAAAAAAATTAAAGATATCAGCAACCAAAAGTTTGAATTACTTCCTCGTCCCGAGGGACTAAAAGCCGAACTTAGAAGCTATCAGCAAGCCGGATATTCATGGCTGTATTCTCTTGGTAAAAAGAATTTCGGCGGATGCCTCGCTGATGATATGGGACTTGGAAAAACACTGCAAACCCTGGCGCTTCTTTTAAAACTAAAGTCGGAAGAGATTGAGACAGTGCAAAATACATCTATTGCCGGTCAACAGCTTACCCTTTTTGACGAACCCAAAAAACAAAAAAAAGCATCGCTGATTATTGTTCCTACTTCCCTCGTACATAACTGGCATAATGAAGTGAAAAAGTTTACTCCACAATTGAAGGTGTACAGACATACAGGTACTCAAAGGAAAAAGATTGCAAGCATAAATACTGTTGCTGAGAAATATGATATTATCATAACTACTTATGGTACAATAAGGAATGACTACGAGCAGCTAAG
>CAYUEI010000300.1:0-3557 GCA_964443445.1 uncultured Prolixibacteraceae bacterium
AAAACATAGATTATTCAACGGCAGTAGAAATAAAGAAGAATATCAATCTGCTTGGATTAATGTCAACTCTTGCATTTGATTTGAGGGAACTGCAAAGAGAAAAGAATATGATTCTGCTGAATGAAAGTGATAAATTGCTGAATGTAATAATAAGCAATAATGATGCTCCATTCATTTATGAGAATTACGGCACTTATTACAATCATTTTATGATTGATGAGTTCCAGGATACGTCTAATCTACAATGGGAAAACTTTAAACCCCTGGTGGTTAATTCACTTTCAGAGAATAACAAAAATCTGGTTGTTGGGGATATAAAACAATCCATTTACAGGTGGAGAAACAGTGAATGGCAGTTGCTGGGAAGCCGAATTGAAGAAGAGCTTGGAAAATTCAAAATAGAAAAGAAAAATCTTGCGACCAACTGGAGGAGTTGTAAAAGAATAATAGATTTCAACAATGATTTTTTTGATTTATCTAAGGACCTGTTACAGAATTCATTCAATAGGAAAAATCAAACTGTTGATTCTGTTGCAATTTCTGAAAACTTTTCAGATACAATAAGGAATGTTTTTTCAGATGTAAAACAAAATTCATCAAAGAGAGAAGAGAATGGATATATTAAACTGCAGTTTATTGAGGAAGTTAAAGAAGATGAAGATGATTTAAAATATGATGATATAGTAATTCCGGCACTCATTGAAGATATATGTAAAGTTCAGGATGCAGGATTTAAAGCTTCAGATATAGCCATTCTTGTAAGGTGGAACAAGGAAGGTAGCAAGGTGGCAAATGCATTACTAAAAAAGAAGGAAGAAGGTTCAAAGTACAATTTTGATGTGATTTCTGATGATAGCATGTATCTTGCAAGTTCAATATCTGTCAGGTTTCTGATTGGAATGTTGCGATATATATTAAACCCTGATGACAAGGTGAATAGGGCAGCTGTTGTTTTTGAATATTGCATGGGATTATTGCCATTATCAGATAAAAATGAAGCCAAAGAGGCCAAATATGAAAGTGAATTAGTTGAGGAGTTTATTTCTGATGGAATAACAGAAAAATACTTTTCATTCTTTACAGATGAAAACCATTTATACCTGAAAGAGATATCGAACCTTTCACTTTATGATTTGGTACATCGTCTTGAGAAAGACTTCAGTTTGAATAATATTCAATCGGAACAGGCACCAATTCAAGTTTTTAATGATTCAGTATTTGATTATACTTTGAAGGAAAGTGAAAATCTTCATAAGTTTCTTGAATGGTGGGATGTATTTGGAATGAAGATAAAGCTTCAGAGTGCAATGCAACGGGAGGCGATAAGAATATTAACAATCCACAAATCAAAAGGGCTTGAATTTCCAATTGTTATGATACCTTATTGTAACTGGGAATTTGGATTTTCAAGTAGAGGCGATAATGTTGATATTATATGGTGTCAATCTCCTGTGCCTTTTGATAAAGATTTTTCAATATTACCTTTAAGAAATACAATGAGCCTTAAGAATACATATTTTTCAGATTATTATTTCATTGAATTATTGCTGAGTTACATTGATAATCTGAATCTTCTATATGTGGCATTTACAAGAGCTGTTGAAGGTTTGTTCGTTTACACAAAGAAAAGTAAAAGAAAAGAGGAATCAGGAATAAAAGTTATGGGCGATTTACTTTCAGAATATTTTATTTCAAAGGGGGACAATGAAACTAAAGCAGAAGATATTCATATCATTGGCAATCTGATAAAGAACGATGATAAAAAAAGGGAATCAAGAAATGAAATAGTAATGAGAAGATTGGCTGAAGAAGAGAAAAATACTTTAAATCAGCTTGTACTACATAAGAACTATGAGTTTTTTCTTGAAGAAGGTGGAGGAGGGAGATTTAATAAAATAAATGAAGGTAAAATAATACATGATATACTGTCAGATGTAAGAAATGCGGACGATTTGGAAGTTGCAGTGGATAAGGCATACAGGCAGGGAAGAATTCTAAAAAGTGAAGCTGATAAATATAAAACCAAGCTAAAGGAATTAGTTTCCTCAGAATCAGTTAAGGAGTGGTTTGATGGCACTTACGAAGTGATGAATGAAGCAACAATAATCGACAAGGATTTTGGACTATTAAGGCCGGATAGAGTAATGAGACAAGGGAATAAAGTAATAATAGTTGATTATAAGTTGACTACAGAAAAGAGTCCTTCACATTTCAGGCAGGTTAACGGATACATTGGGAAAATAATGCAGATGGGTTTTGAAGATGTTAAGGGTTATTTGTGGTATATGAAAAACAACGTAGTAGAGGAAGTCGTATTAAAATAATTAGTATAAAAGTTAAAATGACTTTTGAATGAGTGGTTTTTATTCAAAAGGATTTTAGATTTTTTTTTTCATTTTCATTTAAATGTCAGATATATAATAGTATTCAAAGAAATATGTTTTATAACAAGTTGTAAATAATAAAAGTATTTATGACTTTTGATAAAAACATTTCTTTTATGACTTATACGAATATAGATAAGTTTTTTATCGCAGTTGATTGCGTGATATTTGGATTCGATGGTGAAGTACTGAAATTGCTTTTATATAAAAGGGATTTTGAACCGGAGAAGGGCAAATGGTCGCTTATGGGAGGTTTTTTAAGAAATGATGAAACACTTGATGCCGCTGCCTATCGCGTTTTAGCCAAAATAACCGGTCTTCGTAATATTTATATGGATCAGCTTAGCACTTTCTCAGATATTGAAAGGGATAAGGAAGCAAGGGTAATAAGCACTGCATATTTTTCTTTGATAAACATTGAAGACTATGATGTTGAGGTTTTAAAAAAGCACAATGTTGAGTGGTTTGCAATAGACTCTATCCCTGATTTGATATTTGATCACAAGGATATGGTAAATGTGGCATTAAAGCGTTTAAGTAAAAGAGCGATAAGTCAGCCCATTGGATTTGAGTTATTACCTGAGCAGTTTACTATAACCCAATTAAGGAACCTCTACGAAGCAATATATCAAAGGCAGCTTGATCCGGCTAATTTCAGGCGCAAATTTATTTCAATGGGTTTGCTTGAGCGATTACCAATAAAGGACATGAATAATTCAAAAAAAGGCTCTTATTTATATTCATTTGATAAAGAAAAATATGAAGATCTGATGTCGAAGGGAGTATCTTTTGACGTTTCAGGTATTTAAAAGATTATAGATTGAAGAAAAGAAAGTAAGTATAAATTAAAAAATAAGGATATGAAAAGTTTTTCAGATTATGAAGTTTGGTTTGTAACAGGGGCACAGCTTCTGTACGGTGGAGATGCAGTGATTGCTGTTGACAGTCACTCAAATGAAATGGTAGCCGGTTTAAATGCATCGGGAAATCTTCCCGTTAAGATTGTTTACAAGGGAACAGTAAATTCAGCTAAAGAAGTTACATCAACACTGAAGGCAGCTAATGCTGATGAAAAATGTATAGGTGTAATTACATGGATGCATACTTTTTCACCTGCCAAGATGTGGATACATGGTTTGCAGGAACTTCGCAAACCTTTATTACATTTCCATA
>CAYUEI010000301.1:0-3546 GCA_964443445.1 uncultured Prolixibacteraceae bacterium
ATTATACAGATCCTTTTGGCAATAGTAAAAACTGGGCTATTGACTGGCAGGAATCACATGTTGAAAATAAGGATTGGTATTACTGCGACGCTGCACATAGTCAGCCACTTAATGGCAACAGAAAAGGAATGGCAGCATGGTGGATGTTTGCATCCATAGCAGGATGGGAAGAAATTGATACAACCGTAAGCTCGGACTTTTTAACTGATTCAGGATTTAATTGGTCGGTAATTGGCAATACATTAAAATTTAATTTCTCCAAAGGGGAGAATATTAACAATATTGAAATATTTGATATTCAAGGGAGAAGATTACTTTCTGAAAGTATGGGTAATAACTTTAATGACTCATATTTGCTTCCACTTGATAAAATATCGAATGTTGATAAAAGGAATATTTTATTGTTTAAAATTGAAACAGACAGAGGAATCCATTCCGGAAAATTTAATATTTTAAACCGTTAAATTACAGACATGAGAGGAGATTTTTTTATATATAACGATGATTTTATCCCGGCAGATAAATTTAATGATCAGGAACAGGAAGGCATTGTTGTATATGAAGTTTTGAGAGTGAAAAACGGGTATCCCCTTTTTTTTGAGGATCATTATAAAAGGCTTATCAATTCATGTGAACTGATAAAGCAAAACGTTGATGTTGAAGTTGGAAGGTTATTTGAAAAGATAACAGGTCTGGCTTCAAAAAATAAAATCGAAGTGGGAAATGTAATGCTGAAATTTGTTTTTGGCAGATCTGAGCATAACGAGATTATATATTTTATTCCTCATTCTTATCCATCTGATGATGATTATAAGAAAGGTGTTAAAACAGGATTGCTATATGCTGAAAGGAAAAATCCGGAGGCTAAAGTAGAGCAGGGGATTAAACAGCTTGCTAATCAAAGGTTGGAGAAATCTGATTTATATGAGGTATTTCTTGTTGACAACGAAGGTTATATTACTGAAGGAAGCCGTTCTAATTTCTTCTTTGTGAAAGATGAAAAATTATATACTACTCCTCTTAACAGAGTGCTGAAGGGCATTACTTTATTGAAAGCACTTGAAATTGCAAAGCATTATAAAATTGAAGTTGTATTTGAAAGAATTCCGGTTTCTGATTTGAATAAGTACGATGCTGTTTTTATAACGGGGACTTCACCCAAAATTCTTCCTGTAAATAAAATTGAGGATATTGTTTTTGATCCTGATAACAAACTTGTTAAGAGATTAATCAAACATTATGACAAGATGATTACAGAGGATATTGAAAAATATTCAGATATGTAATTATTTTTGTGCTCATAAAAATTCTAAGTATGGGAAGAAGCCGAAGTAACAGGCCTTTTATTGAAAATGTTGAAATAACAGATATAGGTGCAGAGGGTAAAGCTATTGCAAAGGTTGATGATGTTGTAATTTTTCTTACGAATGTCATTCCCGGCGATATCGTCGATATACAAATAACAAAGAAAAGGAAAAGGTATCGTGAAGCTAAGGTGGTGAACTTTATTAAACATTCACCCGACAAGGTTGAACCTTTTTGTGAGCACTTTGGAATATGTGGTGGTTGCAAATGGCAGAATCTTCCATACGAAAAACAGCTTTTTTACAAGCAAAAACAGGTAAGCGATCAGCTTAGAAGGATAGGGAAGATTGACATGCCAGAAATGATGCCAATTAAAGGAGCTACTCCAATAATAAATTACAGGAACAAGCTTGAGTTTACCTTCTGCAATCAAAGGTGGCTATCAAAAGAGGAAATAGATTCAGAAGAAGAAATTGTTAATAACGGTGCTCTTGGATTTCACATCCCGGGACTTTTCGATAAGGTGCTTGACATTCATAAATGCTGGCTTCAGCCCGAGCCTTCCAATTCAATAAGAAATTTCATCAGGGAATATTCACTTGAAAACCAGCTTGATTTTTTCGATATAAGAAACCAGAAGGGTTTTCTTCGTAATATTATCGTTCGTACTTCTTCAACCGGAGAAGTTATGCTTATTGTTGTTTTTTACAGGGAAGATAAGAAGAAGAGGGAAGGTCTCCTTAATGCTTTGGGCGAGAAATTCAGTGAAATTACATCTCTGATGTATGTCATTAACGGGAAGGGCAATGATACAATTATAGATCAGGATGTTCTGGTTTTCAAGGGTAATGACTTTATCTATGAAGAAATGGAAGGCTTGAAATTTAAAATTGGGCCAAAATCATTCTATCAGACCAACTCATCACAAGCATATGAGCTTTATAAAGTAGTTAGAGATTTTGCTCAGCTTTCAGGTAATGAAACCGTTTATGATTTGTACACGGGAACAGGGACAATAGCTAATTTTATTGCAGGGGAAGCAAAAAAAGTTGTAGGAGTTGAATATGTGCCTGAAGCTATTGCGGATGCAAAAATAAACTCAGAGATAAACAACATTAAAAATACTTCATTCTTTGCCGGAGACATGAAAGATGTTCTTTCACATGAATTTATCAGTGTTAATGGTCAGCCTGATGTAATAATCACAGATCCTCCAAGGGCAGGAATGCATGATGATGTAGTTGAGACAATCATTAAAGCTAATGCTAAGAGAATAGTTTATGTAAGTTGTAATCCGGCAACCCAGGCAAGAGATCTGGAACTAATGAAGGAACAATATTCGGTAGAAAAAATTCAGCCTGTGGATATGTTTCCGCATACGCATCATGTTGAAAATGTTGTGTTGCTGGTTAAAAGGGATAATTAATTATTACTCAATATACTTCCAGATTATCCCGATATTCTTTGCATGCATTTCCTTAACTTCATCGTTAATGGAAACTACATCACTGTATTGTTCGAATAAAGGAAGAAAAGCTTCAATATTTTTTAAATCTTCAACAGATTTACCTTTTGCTTTGGCTTCCTGAACAAGCTCTACGACTTTTTTGCAGTATTCATTTACAAACTCTAAGTTTTTCCTTTTTAAAGGTTTCTTTCCATGAGTAGTAAGGACATATTTTATTTGATTCTTCTGATCAAGGATTGAGTTTAAAGATCTTATCCACATTTTAATCTCATTAACCCTGTTGAGGTAAAAGCTTGGCATTCCTTCTTCTTTGTACGAGCCTAAATGAAATAGATTGCCAGTGCACAAAACTTCCTCTTTTGGCAAATAAACAGCAATATCGGCATCTCCGTGGCCTTTGCCCATATAAGTGAGCTTCATTTTCTGATCATCAGCAAATAAAGTTAGTGTATCTTCAAAAGTAAGGTCAGGATATCTTACTTTGTAATTGTTAATTAAATCTGCCTCGTACGATTTATAAAGGTTAATTGCCTGATTAATTGAATCAGATAATTCTCCCTGAGTTTTAATAGTGTCGAGCACAAATGATTTGTAATAAATTTTTTTCCGATAGAATTCGACTGTTTGCCCTAAAAAAAGATCGTCATAATCCTTGATTTCACCTAAACTGTTGTTATGGGCAACAATCCTGCTTTTATCAAATACGCAATTTCCACCGGAATGGCATGAATGTCCGTGAGTATTAACTATATATACAAACGTTGAATCATTGA
>CAYUEI010000302.1:0-3535 GCA_964443445.1 uncultured Prolixibacteraceae bacterium
ATGTATACAACACTGGTTTCAGTACTTATAAACCTTGTCTTAAGCCCTATTTTTATTTTTGTATTCAAATGGGGTATAACAGGAGCTGCACTTGCCACAGTCATTGCCCAAACATCAATGCTGATATGGCAGATATTCATTTTCAGCAATAAAAACAGTTTTATACATATAAAACCAGGGATATTCAAATTCAACAAGAAGATTGCACTGGACACCCTTTCAATAGGTATTTCACCGTTTCTAATGAATGCTGCAGCCTCAGTAATAGTTATAGTTTTAAACCGTGGCTTTATAACCTATGGAGGAGATCTTTACGTCGGAGCTTATGGAATTGTAAACCGTATAGCTTTTCTTTTCGTAATGATAGTAATGGGTATTAACATGGGGATGCAACCAATTGCAGGTTATAACTTCGGTGCCAAACAAATGGACAGGGTAAATAAAGTATTGAAGTACACTATTATGCTTGCCTCCGGGGTAGTAATCATTGGCTTTATCGTTTGCCAGCTTATCCCTCATGCAGTAGCGTCAATGTTTACCACGGATGAAACTCTCGTAAATCTTGCGGCCCAGGGTTTAAGAGTTGTATTTATCTTTTTCCCTATAGTAGGTTTCCAGATGGTTACAGGCAATTTCTTTCAAAGTATAGGTATGGCGAAAAAAGCAATTTTGATGTCACTGACACGCCAGATTCTTTTCCTGTTGCCGGGTCTATTAATATTGCCTCATTTCTTTGGAGTAATGGGAATATGGTACAGTATGCCAACTGCCGATATCTTGTCAAGTGTTGTATCAGCGCTATTTCTTATTAACCACTACAGAAATTCAACATTAAAAAATTAATTTTACAATACAATAGCTCAACTTATTATGAAAGAAAATTTTGTCATTACAATAGGACGCCAGATTGGAAGCGGAGGTCTTCTGATAGGAGAAAAGCTTGCATCAATGATGAATATTTCCTTTTACGACAAAGAGCTGATTAATATTGCTTCCAAAGAAAGCGGACTTGGAAAGGAATTCTTTGAAAAGTTTGATGAGAAAAGCAGCCACAGCTTTTTTGGAGGCTTCCTTTCTCTCAGAGGAATACATTCAGATGATATGTATTCAAACAATTATCTCAATAATGAAACACTGTTTACTATTCAAAGTGACATAATACGAAATCTTGCTGAAGAAAAATCATGTATCTTTATTGGCCGTTGTGCCGATTATGTACTGAAGGACCATCCCCGTTGCCTCAATGTTTTTATCAGTGCCGATATGGAGGATAAAATTAAACGGGTATCTGAAATGCATAATCTTCCGGAAAATAAAGCCAAAGACTTCATTGAAAAGATGGATAAGAAGCGTGCTTCATATTACGACTACTACAGCAATAAAGTATGGGGTGCTGCCGAGTCTTACCACCTGTGCATAAATTCCTCGACATTGGGTATTGACGAAACAGTAGCCTTTATATGTAATTATGCTGAAAAAATGTTTGGCTTAAAATAAAATGTCAGAAAAATATCTGATTTTCATAACGCTTCAATTCATTCATTTATAAGCATTTTAAATTCCAAAATCATAATGGTAATAAATATTATTTAATAATTGCTTAAGGGTAACATTAAAAACGGTTGTCTTAAAGCTATTAATTAACATATTTTAATAGCCATGAAAAAACACATTTTTACTTTATCGGCACTTCTGCTGACTTCAGTTTTCACTGCCTTTTCCCAGGTAAAACCTAATGCTGAAATTACTTTTATCGGAACCGAAGGTTTCATGATTAAAAACAATGATAAGAAAGTTCTTATCGATGCTTTGTACGCCTATCCTGCCGGTAATAACATTGACAATGCAGAGTCGTTTGTTAATGATATTATTCAAAAAGGTGAATCTCCTTTTGAAAAAAGTGATCTTTACTTTGTTACCCACACTCATCCTGATCATTACAGTATCAGCATGATTAAATCATATCTTGTAAATAATCCTCAATCTGTATTTGTCGGAGATTCAACAACCAGGTCAAGCACTTTAACCACTGAAGCAGGAGACAGAATGTTCAGTTTAAAACCCCAGAAATATGGCTCTGTAGATACGACAATAAACGGTATTCCATTTACAGGATTCAATCTTAAACACGATAGTGGTTTCCCCCTATACAATCTGGGCTACTGGATTGATATTGATGGTTTAAAAATATTCCACTCAGGTGATAACTCGCTTGAAGATACAACCGAATATATTAACAGCGGTTTATTAGACAAACCAATAGACATTGCATTTCTTAACAATAGCGCTCTGCTGAAATCAAAGACTAACAGCGAATTTTTCAAAAGACATCTTAAAGCTAAATGTATAATATTGATGCATGTAAGTATGGCTGATGTTAAAAATGTAAGAACCAGAGTTGCTAATCTTGGTGAAGGATTCCCCCCGATTCTTGTATTTGGAGGATCAATGGAAAAACTTTTAGTTAATGACTCTATTTATTTCTCGAATTTAATGCCTGAAAAAATTGGCACAATAAAAGATACACTGATCAACAAAAATAATCAGGTCAATATTCAAATTCCTGTTCTTTTTTCAGATCCTGATGAAGGTGATGAAATTTCATATTCACTATTAAATTTGCCAAAGGGCTTAACTTTTGACAATAGTACAATGACCATTAACGGTATTGCTGAAAAAGCAGGAAAATTCACAGTGAAAGTCTTAGGCATTGACAATGGTTACAGTTCGAACAGTACAACATTTAAAATTACGGTTCAGGAAACAGCCGGAACAGGGATGAAAGAAACCAATGATGATTATATCTATCCTAACCCTGCTAATTCTGAAATATGGTTCAGCAATCTATCAGAGGAAAGCAATAGTATTCAAATCTTCAATATGAATGGAAGCAAAGTATTGGATAAGTCAATATGCACAAGCCCAATAGATATATCAACACTTGAAAAAGGGGTCTTCGTAGTTAAATTAAGGAATAAAGAAAAGGTTACTTGTTATAATCTGATAAAAGAATAATCAGAATAGAATTCTTATTTTTAATTATATCACAGGAAGCAGGGACGCTCACTTAAAAGATTTCTCTTCATTTGAAACTTTAGAAAGTGAAAGGCAACAATCTCCTTCCTGTGATTTTTTAATTTAAAAACTAATGATTCCCCTGTCGTATTAGATGTTTTAGAGAGCTTACAAGGAAAGATTTGCCAAGATGTTAGAATAATTCCGGTTAAGGAAATGATAATCATATCTTTTCATTCAGTCGGCTTGCAGCATAAAAGAAAAAATTATGTGCAATTTGGTATTTAGCAATATATTTTATATAATTGTTAAGTAATAACCAACAACTAAACCGAACATGAAAACAACCGCCTATCACGGTGCTCTATTCAACAAATGGCACAACCCCTTTGCCTTTAATACCCTACTCCACTTTCATCAACTTAAATTTCTTTGCTAATGAGAGAAATCTGAAAGATTGACTTCCATTTAGGAATAATGGTGTTTGCCCGGTTGTAATTTTACAAGGCAAAGGAATTAA
>CAYUEI010000303.1:0-3517 GCA_964443445.1 uncultured Prolixibacteraceae bacterium
ACAACTCATGCCGATTATTTTGCAGGTGAAATTCCCTGTACTCGCAAAATGCTTGAAAGTGAAATATTTGGTGAATATGAGATGGAAACCGGAAAGGTTATTGTTGAAACTTTTGAAAATATAAATCCGGTTGAAATTCCCGGAGTATTGGTTCAGAACCACGGACCTTTTTCATGGGGGAAAAATGCAAATGATGCTGTTCACAATGCTGTAGTAATGGAGCAGGTTGCAAAGATGGCAACTATCTCATACTCAGTGAATCCCAAATTGACAATGAATCCTCTTTTAATTAAGAAGCATTATGAGAGGAAACATGGAAAGAATGCCTATTACGGGCAGAAATAAAAGAGAGAATTATTTAAAAATTTATATACAAGGCTATGTCAAAATATGTTATAGGATTGGATTATGGCAGCGATTCATGCAGGGCTTTAATAGTTGACGCAGAGAATGGCAAAGAGATGGCAACATCAGTAAAGTATTATCCACGTTGGATGGAAGGAAAATATTGTGATCCTTCAAAGAATCAATATCGTCAGCATCCGCTGGATTATATAGAAGTACTTGAACAATCAATAAAAGAAGCTTTATCAAAATGTGATAAATCAGTAGCAGAGAATATTGTAGGTATATCGTTCGACACAACAGGAAGTACACCTGCTTTAACAGATGTTAACGGAACACCTTTAGCTCTGTTACCGGAGTTTGCTGAAAATCCAAATGCAATGTTCATCCTTTGGAAAGACCATACTGCAGTAGATGAGGCAGATGAGATTAACAATCTTGCACGTAAATGGGAAGTAGATTATACAAAGTATGAAGGAGGAATATATTCATCAGAATGGGTTTGGGCGAAAGTTCTTCACGTTTTGAGACAAGATAATAGTCTCAAGTCAAAGGCTTATTCATGGATTGAATATTGTGACTGGCTTCCTGCAATTCTTACCGGTGAAACAAATCCTGAAAAAGTTAAAAGAGGTCGTTGTGCTTCAGGACATAAGGCTATGTGGCATCCTGATTGGAATGGGCTTCCACCTGAAAAGTTTCTTGCCACACTCGGTACTGAACTTTCAGGAATGAGAGATCATTTGTTTACTGAAACCTTTACCAGCGACATGCCGGCAGGAAAACTTACTCCGGAATGGGCAAAGAAATTAGGACTTTCTGAAAATGTTGTAGTTGGGGTAAGCGCTTTTGATTGTCACATGGGGGCTGTAGGAGCAGAGATTGTTCCAAACACTCTTGTGCGGGTAATTGGTACTTCAACATGCGACATTATAGTTTCTCCTTATAAAGATATGGAAGGCAAACTTATTCCGGGAATTTGCGGTCAGGTTGATGGCTCAGTAATTCCGGGACTTGTAGGTTTGGAAGCCGGACAATCATCTTTCGGTGACGTTTATGCATGGTTTAAAAATGTATTGAGCTGGCCATTGCAGTTTATAGATGATAAAGAATCAGCAAAAAAGATCGAAGACCAGATTATACCTGCCCTTTCAGAAGAAGCAATGAAAATTCCAGTTGAAGAATCAACAATTATTTCTACCGATTGGCTAAATGGCAGAAGGACACCTGATGCTGATCAGAATGTTAAAGCTACAATAGCAGGATTGAACCTTGGTTCTTCTGCTCCCCGTATTTTCAGGGCCTTGGTTGAGGCTACTGCTTATGGATCCAGAGCAATTGCTGACAGATTTAAAGAAAATGGAATTGAAATCAAGGAAGTAGTTGGAATCGGAGGAGTAGCAAAGAAATCGCCGTTTGTAATGCAAACAATGGCGGATGTAATGAATATGCCTATTAAAGTAGCAAGGGCAGAACAGACAGTTGCTTTAGGAGCAGCTATGTTTGCAGCCGTAGCTTCAGGTGTTTATAAAAATGTTGAAGAAGCACAGAAGGCAATGGGACAAGGATTTGAAAAAGTATATTATCCTATTGATAAAAATGTTGCTGTATACAACAAGTTATATGAATCATATCTTAAAATCGGTAAGGCAGAGCTACTTTAAGCTTATGTTTCATTTCGAAGATAATATTTGAAAACTGAATTTCTAAATATAATAGCTTATGAATAAAAAAATTTTCTTTTTAGTAGCGGGCTTAATGTTTTTATTTGTTTCAGCAAATGCGCAGAACACATTAAAGCTTAATGTAGATCAGGCTAACTATAAAATTAGCAAAGAGATTTACGGGCATTTTTCAGAACATCTGGGTACATGTATTTACGAAGGAATTTTTGTAGATAAAAATTCAAACATACCAAATATCAATGGATATCGTACTGATGTGGTCAATGCATTGAAAGAAATGAAGGTGCCTGTATTACGTTGGCCGGGAGGTTGTTTTGCTGACACTTACCATTGGAAAGATGGCATCGGACCAAGAGAAAACCGCCCTTCAATTGTAAATGTTCATTGGGGAGGAGTAACTGAAGATAACAGCTTTGGAACACATGAATTTCTTGAATTTTGTGAGCTTATAGGCACAGAACCATATTTAAGTATAAATGTTGGATCAGGAACTATTCAGGAAGCTTCAGAATGGGTAGAATATGTTACATCTTCTAATGAAAGTCCTATGACTGACCTTCGTAAGAAAAACGGAAGGGAAGATCCATGGAATGTAAAATTCTGGGGTATCGGAAATGAAACCTGGGGTTGCGGCGGAGAAATGAGGCCTGAATATTATGCAGATGTATATCGTAATTTCTCATGTTATGTTAGAGGAAATGGTCTTCAGAAAATTGCTGTTGGTCCTTCTGGTGATGATTTAAACTGGACCGAGAAAATGATGGCAAACCTTACCCAACGTAGTTCTCTTGTTCAGGGATTATCATTGCATTATTACACTTTGCCTACCGGAGACTGGGGTGCTAAAGGTTCTTCAACTCAATTCGGAGAAGCAGAATGGTTTGAAACTTTAAGAAGAACATTATTGGTTGAGGATTACATTAAGAAGCATCTTGAGGTGATGGATAAATATGATCCAAAGAAAAGTATTAGTTTAGTTGTAGACGAATGGGGAACATGGTATGATCCACTGCCAGGTTCAAACCCGGGTTTTCTTCAACAGCAAAATACTTTGAGAGATGCTGTTGTCGCAGGTGCTAATCTTAACATTTTTAACAACCATGCTGATCGTATAAGTATGGCTAATATTGCACAGATAATTAATGTGTTACAATCAGTAATTCTGACAAAAGAAGATAAAATGGTACTTACTCCAACATATTATGTTTTTAAAATGTACAATGTGCATCAGGATGCTACTTTAGTCCCAACAGAAATAAAAAGTGAAAATTATGTGTATAACGGACAAAGTATTCCAGCTGTAAATGCATCTTCTTCAATAAAAGACGGAGTATTAAGCATTACTTTCAGTAATATGAATCCAAATAAATCTATTTCAATAGATTGTGACATTGCAGGTGGAGAATATAAAAAGGCTACCGGTAAGATTATAAATGCAAAAAATATAACTGATTATAACGATTTCGGCAAAGCTGAAACCGTTAATA
>CAYUEI010000304.1:0-3487 GCA_964443445.1 uncultured Prolixibacteraceae bacterium
AATCTTCACTACCATACTGTCGTCCCGATGTGACACTACTAGTTTTGGAAGAGCAACATTACTAATTTACAGCTCCGATTGATTTATACAATTGCAAAACTTCATCCTTAAGTTATTTTGTCCGAAAAAAAGTAGTAATTTCGGACAAAATTGATAATCGAGATAATGACACCAATCCTATCAAAAGAAATTAGAACCCGGATAATTCAAAAAGGAGAGGGACAGCTTTTTGTTGTTAGTGATTTTGCTGATTTAAACAACGATTCATTAGTTACTCGTGTATTGTCTCGTCTTGAAAAGGAGAATTTTTTAGTTCGTCTTTCGCAGGGTCTTTATCTATATCCAAGTCGAAATCGTTATGGTATTCATAAACCGACAATTGACCTTATAGCACAAGCAATTGCCGAAAAAGATAAAGCTCGTATAATTCCATCGGGATTGACTGCTTTAAATCTCTTGGGTTTATCAACGCAAGTGCCAATGAATGCTGTATTCTTAACAAATGGAACTCCCCGAACAATAAGTGTAGGTAATCGGAAAATTATATTTAAAAAAAGTGTACCCAAGAATTTTGCATATAAAAGTGATCTGTTTTCACAAGTTGTTTTTGCGATGAAAGAAATCGGAGAAGATAAGCTTGATGCCGATATTATTTCTAAAATAAAATTGATCATTGCTAAAGAAAAGAATCAAGAAGTTATCAAACAGGATTTTCTTATTGCACCTTTATGGATTCGTAAAAAGCTAAATGAAGTATGAGCATTGATTCAAAATTTAGTAATAATTGGGTTGGCTTATCTAAAGAAGAAAGGCAAACTATTCTTGCCTATGTTGCAGATAAAAAAGGAATTATTGACAATGCTGTTGAGAAAGATTATTGGGTTAGCATGGTATTAAAAGCTATTTTTAGATTGCCCTGTAGTCAAGGTATTGTTTTTAAAGGGGGAACCAGTTTAAGTAAATCATGGAATCTAATCGACCGTTTTTCAGAAGACTGCGATTTAGCTATTGATAGAAGTGTGTTGGGATATGTAAACGAATTGAATGGAACTCAACGGAACAAACTGAGGAAAACGTCTAAAAGTTTTATTGATAATAGACTAGTAGTAGAGTTGGAAAGTTCATTAAATGAATTGGGTTTATACGGACATTTTAAGTTAGAAAATCCTCCGACAGAAGAGACAAACAAAGATCCTGTTGAATTTTTTGTTGAATATAGATCTATTTTGCCGGAAAAGAATCCTTACATTTCAGAACGTGTAAAGGTTGAAATCAGCTGTCGATCTTTGACTGAACCTTTTGAATCAGTTAGCATGAGGTCTATGATTGAAGATGAGTACCCTGATGAGTCATTTTCGCAATCGGCTTTTTTAGTTCCAACTGTTTTGCCGGGAAAAACCTTTCTGGAAAAAATATTTCTTCTACATGAAGAATTCATTAGACCCGGAGGTGGAGCAAATATTGACAGACTTTCACGACATCTCTATGATTTAGAGAAAATGATGGACAAGGATTTTGCAATTGAAGCCCTAAAAAATGAAAAGATGTATTCTGATATTGTTGAACATAGAAGTAAATATACCGCATGGAGCGGTATAGATTATAAAAGTCATCATCCTTCTACTATTTCTTTTTTGCCAGATTCACTTATGACTGAAATGCTTAAAGAAGATTATAAAAAATTACAAGAGGGTTTTATTTATGGAAGCTCACTTTCCTTTGAAAGACTTATTGAGCGTATTTCAATTTTACAAGAACGTATTAGAGGTATTGCTTGCGACACTCCTTTTTTTCAGTAATGAAATATAATGTTTCAGAGCATATTGTTAAGTCTTAATATTGATTCACGATTTTATAGCCTTCTGTTTTAATGCAATTATTTATTTACAAGGAATACCTTAATGGATTGCATTTGGTCGGGGGTACTTCTCTTTCTTTGGGAATCGGGCACAGAAACAAATATTCTCAATATATTGAAGTCAATGTTCTGAAAAGCTTAACGTGGTTTGAAGACATCGATGCATCACTTTGTTGAAGTACAATGAATCACAAATCATATCAATCTTCACTACCATACTGTCGTCCCGATGGGACTCTTTCCGTATTGGAGAAAAATATTTCTACCATACTGGCGTCGCATAAGCGACTGTATAAGGCTAGTTCGATGGCTTATCCTTTGCCCGGACATTCATGCCCGGGATAAGAAGGGAAAAATAGATTAGATAACTTGCAATTAAAAGGATAATTAATTCACAAATATTTACTAAATTTGGGACAATAATAGATTAGAGCTTTGGTGGAAACAATTGAAATACAGATTTTAAGAAAAATCAAAAAGGCCGGTAGGGGTTCGCTATTTTATAGTGATAGTTTCTCATCAACAAAAAATCCTGAAGGTGTTAGAAAAGCTTTGCAAAGGCTAGTTGAAAAAGGAGAGATAATTCGTGTTTCAACAGGTATTTATGTCCGCCCAGAGATTGATCCGGTAATAGGGGCTGTAACCCCGGGAATAGAAGAAGTAGCCAGAGCAATTGCCAAAAGAGATAAAGCACGCATAGTGCCAACAGGAAATTATGCACTTCACAAATTAGGTTTATCAACTCAAATACCCTTAAATGTAGTTTTCCTTACCGATGGTGCAGCAAGAAAGGTTAAGGTTGGGAAAAGAGTTATAACATTTAAAAAAGCTACACCTAAAAATGTTTCTACTGTTGGCAAAATAAGTACACTGGCTATTCAGGCACTTCGTACAATAGGCAAAGAGCACATAAGCGATGTGGAAATTGAAAAGATTCAGGAGCTTTTACAGAAAGAAAAGATTACTTTTCTTCAACACGACTACTACTTATCACCCGGCTGGATAAGAATGATAATAGAGCCGGTTATAAAAAAGTTGCAAAATGAATAATACTTCCTTAAAAGAGTGGCTGAATCTGTCAGATTACACAAAGAGAAATATTTTTGAAGAAACAGCTAAGAATATCGGTTTTAACTACTCGACAGCAATTGAAAAAGACTGGTGGGTTGTGCGAACTATTGAACTGATTTTTAAATCATCAATCTCAGAGAGTACCGTATTTAAAGGAGGTACATCTTTGAGTAAAGCCTGGGGACTAATTGATAGATTTTCTGAAGATATTGATCTTGCTCTTGATCGTAAATTTTTAGGATACCAAATTTGCACATAATGCTATTGAAGATAGAGAATTGTATGACAATATAGTACTTCACAGACAAAAAATAAATTCAATAAGAGGGATTGATTACAAAAATCATATTCCCGAAAAAATTAACATCATCCCTCCAGAGACCATTATTAAGGAATGGGCTGATGATTACAAGAATATGCAGGAAAGTATTAAAACATTAAACCCATAATTTACAACTCTATTAACAACGTGCGCAGCACGTCAACAGACGGCAAAGTCGTCTAACAGAAATGCTTTGCATTTCCAACAAGGCGCAGCCTTAACGTGCGCAGCACCAA
>CAYUEI010000305.1:0-3473 GCA_964443445.1 uncultured Prolixibacteraceae bacterium
GAAATTTCTTCACTCCGCATATCTACATTGAAAGTTACATTGATTGTTTCAGCAACAGAAGCACTTTTTATTTCTGTAGCATCAGCAAAAAATGGAAATACAGCAAGAAGCAGCAAGAAAGGAAGTCTGATAGTTTTCATGATTTAACAGTTTTGATTCATAAGGAAATGAAGGAAAGATTTGATTACAAATTAAATACAGTATAATATTAATATAATAAATTAAATAAATCAAAAAAATATTTGTTTTCTTTTAGTATTATTTTCAATATTGGAAATGTTTATCTATTGATATCATAACCACCAATATGAAGGCACTTTACTCTTGCTTCGATAAGTACCGGTGAACTATATAGCAAGGTTAAAAATTGTTGTATATTTAAAACTTTTAAAATTTCATGATCAATGAATATATTTTACACTCCTGATATTAATGGTACATCGTATACACTTGATGAAACTGAGTCTAAACATTGTATCAGGGTCTTACGTTTTTCAAAGGGCGACACTCTGATTCTTGTCGATGGTAAGGGCAACAGATACGAAGCATTGATTTCTGATCCCAATCCCAAAAAATGCTCAGTTGATTTAATTTCCAAAACATCTGAATTTGAAAAGCGTAACTATTACCTCCATGTTGCAATAGCCCCTACAAAGAATATTGATCGCTTTGAATGGTTTGTTGAAAAGGCAACAGAGATTGGTGTTGATGAAATAACTCCTTTGTTATGTGAACATTCAGAAAGAAAGCAGGTTAATATTGAAAGGATTGAAAAGGTTATAGTTTCAGCAATGAAACAGTCGCTGAAAGCATATAAGCCCGTTTTAAATAATTTAACTAATTTTGGGGCTTTATGTATGTTTGACAATCCCGGCTTGAAATTTGTTGCTCATTGCGAAGAAGGAGATAAGAATCATCTTTTTGATCTGGCAAAGCCAAATGAAAGAGTGACAATACTTATCGGACCTGAGGGCGACTTTTCGGCAGCAGAAATAGAGACTGCAGTTAAAATGGGGTTTAAAGAAGTTTCTCTTGGTAACAGCCGGCTTAGAACTGAAACAGCAGGCATTGTGGCTTGTGATGTTATAGCTATTATTAACAGATAATTATGAAGAAAAATATATTGACCGTCATTCTCTTTATTTTTACACTTGCCGTTTTTTCGCAGCAATCGACAACAGTAAGGATTGGTCTACTTAAATATAACGGGGGAGGCGACTGGTATGCCAACCCAACTTCTTTGCCCAATCTTATCAAATTTGCAAACGAAAACCTTGGAACAAATATTCTTCCGGAGCCAGGTACTGTTGATGTTGGCAGTCTGGAAATGTTTAATTATCCGATGATACACCTGACAGGTCATGGGAATATTGTGTTATCTGAAATGGAAGTTGAAATATTGAGAACCTACCTTATGGGTGGTGGGTTTCTGCATATTGATGACAATTATGGTCTTGACCCGTATATAAGGAGGGAAATGAAAAAGGTTTTTCCAGATCAGGAATTCGTTGAACTACCTTTTTCCCATCCGATTTACCATCAGAAATATAGCTTTGACAAAGGATTGCCTAAAATTCATGAACATGACGGTAAACCTGCCCAGGGCTTTGGCCTTTTTCATGATAACAGGCTAGTAGTCTTTTATTCTTATGAATGTGATCTTGGTGATGGCTGGGAATCTTATGCCGTTCATAAAGACCCGGAGAATATCAGGCTCCTTGCACTGCAAATGGGGGCTAATATCATTTCTTACGTCTTCGACAGAAAAGAAAAGGTTCAATAAGCATTGAATATTCAGACTATTCACCAAAAATGGCAATATATGGTGAATATATTCACCAAAAATAGCTATATTTGGTGAAAAAGATAAAATGATACCTCGAATTTTAAATAATACTATAAGGGAAAAATTATTCAAAAGGAAAGCTTTGATTGTTATAGGGCCTCGTCAGACAGGAAAAACTACTCTTGTCAATTCAATTATTTCTGAATATGCGAACGATTCTACAATATTGAATTGCGATGATCCTATGGTAAGGGATTCTCTTACAGGTGTTTCACTTGTAACTTTAAGACAAATTGCAGGGAGTAAAAAGATTATATTTATTGATGAAGCACAAAGAGTAGAAAACATCGGATTGACACTTAAACTTATTCATGATAATATTGATGTTCAGTTGATAGTGAGTGGATCATCGGCTTTGGATATTGCCAATAAAATCAATGAGCCTTTAACAGGTAGAAAGTGGGAATACAGACTATTTCCTTTCAGTTATAAAGAACTTTTCGATTATTATGGTTTTATTGATATGAAGTCTCAATTGGAAAACCGTTTGATTTACGGTATGTATCCAGATGTCATTAACCATCCCGGTGAAGAAAAGCAGGTATTAAATGAACTGGCCGGAAGCTATTTATATAAAGACGTGCTTGAAATGGAGGGTGTCCGTAAACCTGAACTGCTAAGTAAGATTTTGGTTGCCATTTCTCTTCAGCTTGGTAGCGAAGTATCATACAATGAGATTTCTAATCTTGTACAGACCGATAAAAATACGGTGATTAAATATATTGACCTTTTAGAGAAAGCCTTCATCATATTTCGCTTATCTTCATTCAGAAGGAACATGAGAAGTGAAATAGGTGCTAAAAGGAAGATTTATTTTTATGATAACGGAATTCGAAATGCTGTTATTTCAAATTACTCAAACCTTAATTTCAGAACTGATACCGGAGCTCTGTGGGAGAACTTTCTTGTAAGCGAAAGGTTGAAGCGAAATCTTTATTCTGAGGACTATTGTAATTCATATTTCTGGAGAACTGTTGATCAGAAAGAAATTGATTACATTGAAGAGAAAAACGGAAAATTATATACTTATGAGTTTAAATGGAATTCAAATAAAAAAGTAAAAATTCCAAAATCATTTAGTATAAATTACCCCGACGCATCTTTTGAAGTTATTTCTCCTGAAAACTATGATTCTTTTCTGATGGAATAAGCTTACTTGCATTACATTAAAAATCTTCTTACTTTTAATTGTTATTTTCTTAGTTAGTATAAACCTGTTGATTCTATATTTATGGAAAAACTGGATAAAAAGTTTTATGAAAACGAGCTTGATCGGCTTAATATTGAACTAATCAAACTTCAAACTACAGTTAAGGAAAAAGGTTTAAAAGTTGTAATTCTCTTTGAGGGGCGTGATGCTGCCGGAAAGGGTGGTGCCATCAAACAACTGGCTTCTCCATTAAACCCTCGTGTATGCAGAGTTGTAGCTCTTGGTGTACCGACTGAAAGGGAAAAGACATCATGGTATTTTCAAAGATATGTGCAACACCTGCCTGCTGCAGGAGAAATGGTTCTCTTCGATCGTAGCTGGTATAACCGGGCAGGGGTAGAAAGAGTAATGGGTTTCTGTACTGATGAAGAATACTGGGAGTTTCTCCGTTCATGTCCAAACTTTGAAAGGATGCTT
>CAYUEI010000306.1:0-3469 GCA_964443445.1 uncultured Prolixibacteraceae bacterium
CCTTTGTAGACTGAATGATAATTGTATCTAATCCCTGCATTCAAAATGACAATATTAAGAAGTCGTTGTTGAAGAAAAGCGTAAACGCCAGTTTCATTAACGTCGATCCATTTGTTATTGAATTCTGACAGAATCATCTTAACCTTGCCATCGACAAGAGAAGCAGACATAACCGGTGAGCCTATTCCACCGTATCTGTTCCAGTCGATTCCAGTTCCAAGGAGAGTATTTGGGTGAAGCTGAATTCCTTCAAAAACAGAAATTCCGTAATTCATATCAGTTGAAACCCAGTTAGTATAGAGAGAGTGGTTGCCCCTGTTAAAAAAAACTTTAACGCTGCCATTCACTTTATCAAACTTATTATTTAGAGTAAGCATTGTATTGACGCGGAAAATATCGGCCCAGGCTTTATTGTTTGAATAAACAGAAGTGTCGGCATAAACAGAACCGGGGTCAACGGCATAGAAATCACTGAAATTGGAAGTCCAGCTTAAGTTGAAATGATCATTGAACTTATATCCAAGAGAAAGATAGCCGTTATCGCCTCTGAAAGATGAATTTGGCCTGGCACCATTAGTCTGATCATGATTGAAAGCAGCAAAAACACTAAAGTTATTCTTTTTATAGCCTGCAGTAACCGTTCCCCTGAGAGTCATGAAAGAACCTAAAGACGCTGACACAGAGCCGTTAAAACCTTCATTCTTTTGTTTTCGTGTTATAAGATTTATGACCCCTCCCATTGCGTTGCTCCCATAGAGCATGGAAGCAGGACCTCTTATTACTTCAGCCTTTTCAACATTAGAAGATTGATACATATCGGGAAAAGCATGTCCGAAAATACCCATCACCTGGGGTTGGCCATCAACCATTATCAAAAGGCGTGATTGCTCGCTTGCTCCCACTCCGCGGATAGTAGCTTTTCCGGCAGAGCCGTCAGAAACGCCAAAGCCGGTTATACCCCTTTCAGTAATAAACACACCGGGGACATTACTTCCAAGCATTGGCATTATATTAATTTCAGAGCTTTTTTCAATCTTTTCATTTGAAATAACAGTAGTTGAAAGAGGAACGTTCGATTTGGCAGTTTCAATTCTTGTTCCTGTAACAATAATTTCCTCCTGCTCAATAGATTGAGATTCCAGAAGGAAATCAACAGAGATATTTTCTCCTTTTTGTAATGATATTTCTTTAGCTATTGACTTGTAACCAATAAAACCTGCCCTTAAAATAACTTTTTTATTCTCAGGAATTATAATACTAAAAGAGCCGTCGGCTGCAGCAACATTTCCACTTAGTGAATTCACTATTTGGATTGTAGCACCGGGCAGAGGTGCATGAGTATCACTGTCAAGAATTTCTCCAGTTACATTTTGTGCTTGAAGATATATTCCACTTATAATCAAGCAAAAGACTATAAGAGTAAATGAAAGTTTGTTCATAGCTAAAAATAAACTTGTATAAAGAAGTGTTACTGTAAAAAGTAATAGTAACACGATACAAAAATATAATTAATAATTTCAACAGCTAATATTCGTAACACGATTTTAAAATTAATTGTAATTACTACTTTTTTTATAAGCCATAGAAATAAATAAAATGCTCATATATAGAAAATGAATACCTTTATTTTATGTTATAAAAAATTTAATCGTTTTGTAATATTTATGTAATACCCTTGTAAATATTAAGAAAGAATTTTGTTATGAATTATTAATCAATCTTAATTATGAAAAAAATTACCATTTTTATTGTATTAACTATGATTACAATTACCAGTGTTAAAGCACAGGAAACCAAAGAAGCATTCAAGCCAAACGGGAAAGCATTTATTAACATCTATTCAAATTTTCATGCAACATTTACTGAAGAATCTTCATTTTCAGCCTTTGAGATAGAAAGGGCTTATCTGGGTTATGATTTCAAGTTGAGTGAACATTTCTCGGGGAAGTTAAATATTGATGTTGGAAATCCTGGAACAGGAAAACTTGAAATGGTTGCCTTTCTGAAGAATGCTTACATAAATTATACAAACGATAGGTTTTCAGCCAGTTTTGGTATGATTGGAACAACAGCTTTCAAAACACAGGAAGAAAATTGGGGATACAGGTATATTGAAAAAACATTTCAGGACTTGTACAAAATGGGAGCAAGTGCTGACCTTGGAGTAAGTGCATCGTATAAGTTTACAGAGTGGCTAAAAGGAGATGTGATCCTTGTCAATGGTGAAGGCTACAAGTTAGTACAAGCTGACAATAACTACAAAGCAGGAGCCGGTTTAACAATCAATCCTATCAACAACCTTACTATCAGAGGTTATTACGACATTCTGGGAACTAAAGACATACAATCGACAATAGTTTCATTTGTAGGTTATGATTTCGGGAAAGCAACGATAGGAGCTGAATACAACTATCAGTTGAATAACGGCAATTCAGTCGGTAAGGATTATTCAGGTTATTCGGTTTATGCAACAGTGAAACCAATAAAGGATTTCAAGGTATTTGCGAGGTACGACTATTTAACTTCAGTAACTCTTGAAGGTGAATCGGCAGCTTGGAACCTAACAAAGGATGGCGGCTTCCTATTTGCAGGAATTGAATATCAACCTGTTAAAGGATTAAAGATAGCTCCAAACTATAGGATGAGTAATCCGGCAGATAAAGAAAAGAAGCAGACAAATTATTTCTATATAAACTGTGACATTAAATTTTAAAACATAAAAATATTAAAAGATGAAATTAGCAATTCCTTTATTATTAGTGATATTCGCATTGGCATCGTGCCAATCGTCGAACAAAAGCAAGGAAAGCAAAGAGCTTTCAGTATCAAGTGTTAAGCTGGCAGCAGCAGGAGCAACATTCCCGATGCCATTTTACAACATGGTATTTAGTAAATACAAAGAAAGTTACGGGACCAACGTAACATACGGAGGGATAGGATCAGGAGGTGGTATCAGGAGTCTGGCCGACAAGGTAGTAGATTTCGGAGCTACAGATGCATATCTGGAAGATGACAAGCTTGCAGAAATGAATGGAGAAGTGGTTCATATACCAACTTGTCTGGGTGCAGTGGTAATAGCGTATAACCTTCCGGGGGTAGATGGCTTGAAGCTTTCAAATTCACTTTTGGAAAAAATCTTCTTAGGGGAAATAACAAAATGGAATGATAAGGAAATAGTATCTCTTAATCCAGGTTTGAATTTGCCTGCCAGTGCAATATCAGTAATCTATCGTTCTGATGGTAGTGGAACAACACATATTTTCAGTGATTACATGAGTAAGATAAGCAGCAAATGGGCTGAAAAAGTAGGCGTTGGCAAATCGCTTAACTGGCCTGTAGGCATGGGTGCAAAGGGCAATCCCGGAGTAGCAGGAACAATATCAGCAACAGCAGGAACAATTGGATATATCGGTTCAGAATATTCATTTGCAATGAAGATTCAAACAGCTTTGGTACAAAACAGTTCGGG
>CAYUEI010000307.1:0-3457 GCA_964443445.1 uncultured Prolixibacteraceae bacterium
CGTAAAATATGACATCTAACGATCAACTTTTTAAATCCTCCATGAAATATGGGCTTTATTATGCCATTATTTCAATCGTAATTAGCTTAATTATCTGGGCTACAAAATTTATCGAGAATTCAGGGCTTACTGCCAACTTCATTGTTTCTGCCGTAAATATTGTTGTTTGGGTATTAATTTTGATTTATTTCACAAAAGATTACCGTGATAAATCATTAGGAGGAGTAATCGATTTCAAGCAAGCTTTCTTTGTTGGGTTACTTACAGTAGCTTTTGCTTCTCTAATAATTGCTGTTTATAATTTTTCTTTCCACTCATGGATTGATCCCGAATATTCACAACGAACGATTGATGCTATCATTGAAAAGACTTATAATATGATGAGCGGAATGGGACTACCTGAATCAGAAATTGAAAACTCGCTTAAAGCTATTGAAACAATGGAAGTTCCAACACCTGTTCAATCGACTTTCAGCGGCTTGCAGCAGAACATCATTTACGGAGCTGTTTTATCACTAATAAGTGCTGCTATTGTAAAAAAGAACAAAGATAAAAGTGGCTTTGCAAAGGCCATGGATGAAATTAACGACGAAGAATAATAAAAGATGGATCTATCCATAGTAATTCCTTTATTTAACGAGGAAGAATCACTTCCGGAACTTTGTTCCTGGATTAAACAGGTAACTGATGCTAATGGTTTTTCCTATGAGATAATTTTGGTTGACGATGGCAGCCGTGATAATTCATGGAAAATAGTAAAAAAGCTTTCAGAAGAAAATAAAAATATAATAGGGATAAGTTTCCAGCGAAATTATGGTAAAGCGGCAGCCCTGCATGTTGGTTTCCAGGCTGCTAAAGGAGATATTGTAATTACAATGGATGCCGACCTTCAGGATAATCCGGAAGAGATTCCTGAAATGGTCAGAATGATAAGAGAAGACGGATATGATCTCGTTTCAGGCTGGAAGAAAGTAAGACACGACCCTGTTTTATCGAAAAACCTTCCTAGTAAGCTATACAACTATACAACAAGAAGAATGACTAAAATCAAGCTTCATGATATGAATTGCGGTCTGAAAGCTTATAAAAAACAAGTCATAAAAAGTATTGAGGTCTATGGAGATATGCACAGGTTTATACCTGTACTTGCAAAATGGGCAGGATTTAAGAAAATAGGTGAGAAAGTAGTTAAACATCAGGAAAGAAAATACGGAACTACAAAATTCGGAATAGAAAGATTTATAAGAGGACCTCTGGACCTGATTTCTGTAATGTTTATTTCAAAATTCGGGAAACGGCCCATGCACTTCTTTGGTGTGCTGGGTATATTAATGTTTTTAATAGGCTTACTTGCTGCATTGTGGGTTGGGATTGTTAAAATTTATGCCCTAAAACATGGTGTCCGAATGGCTCTCATCACCGATAATCCCTATTTTTACATCGCTTTAACATCAATGATAATCGGAACCCAGTTATTTATGGCCGGATTCATTGCTGATATTGTTTCAAGAAATTCACAAGACAGAAACAACTATCAGATTGCAGAGAAAACCAATGAGAATTGAATCAATAAAAACAACAAGACCATTTGAAAGAAAGGTATCAGAAATGATACCTTTCTTTTATTAAAGTTCGCAAGTTTCTATAATTCCAGTATATACATGTTTAGCAGGGCCTTTAAGCCAAACATCTTCAAAATGGTTGTTTGCCTTTTTAAATCTTACACTTAAATTGCCCCCTTTAGCAGTAATTTTATATTCACCTTCAGCCTTATTGTCTTTCAAAGCAGCGCTCAACGCTGAAGCAACTATTCCAGTTCCACAGGCAAGAGTTTCAGCTTCCACTCCCCTTTCATAAGTATATACGATAAGATTATCTCCGTTGTGGCTAACAAAATCAACATTTGTACCTTCAGGTTGAAATCTTGCATCATAACGTAGCTGACGACCTTCAAGGTTTACATCAATTACATGCAGATCATCAACAAAATGAACAAGGTGAGGAACTCCCGTATTAAGAAAATAACCATCGGTTAAAACCTTAACATTCTTAACATCAATCATGAGCAAATCAATAATATCGTTTGAGATGACATTTGCATCATGAGGACCATCGGAAGCAATGAAACGAGTTTTACCGGTAATAATTCCAAGACGGGAAGCAAAAGCTACGATACACCTTCCACCGTTTCCACACATTGTGGCTTCATAACCATCAGAATTGAAATATTTCATTCTAAAATCATATCCTTCTTCATTTTCAAGAAGTATAAGACCATCAGCCCCAACACCGAACCTTCTGTGACAAATAGCTTCTATCAAATTGTGATCTTCGGCATTGAAAATTTTATTTCTGTTATCTATAATGACAAAATCATTGCCAGCACCATGATATTTGTAGAATTTCAGTTCCATAAACAATACATTGTTAAAATTTTAAAAATAAGTATTCTAAAATGTTAAAAATTGTTAAATGACATGCCATTTTGACAAAATTTAAACTATCGGAATCATTTTTGCGTTAAGACAAATATAAAATTTTAAAAATCATTTGCCATGAAGAAAATTCAAAATGTAATAGTAGCATTAATATTTGCAATAGTAGGTGGTTTTACAGCAGTTGTAATTTACAGAAGTTTTGAGAAACCACAGGTAATAACCCTGAATGAAGCAAAACCGGTACAATATGCTAGTTTTTCATCACAGGGAGGAGGAGTTGATTTAACTGTAGCAGCTGAAATATCAGTTAAGTCTGTTGTGAATATACAAACACAGTATAAAAGTAACGGTTCCTATTCAAGTGGAAATCCCTTCTTTGATTTCTTCTTCGGGGACAGAAATTATTACGAGCAACCCCAAATTCAGCAAGCTACAGGCTCTGGTGTTATTATAACTACTGACGGGTATATTGTTACCAATAATCATGTTATTGAAAACTCTGATAAAATAAGGGTTAAATTGTATGATAACCGTGAGTATGATGCAAAACTTATTGGAACTGACCCTAATACTGACATTGCTCTGATAAAAATAGAAGGAGAAAACTTCCCTGCTATCAGATGGGGAAATTCTGATGCTCTAAAGCTTGGAGAATGGGTTCTTGCAGTAGGAAATCCATTCAATCTGACTTCTACAGTTACAGCTGGTATTGTTAGTGCTAAATCAAGAGGAATAGGAATTATCAGTGGTCAGCTTCCTATCGAGTCATTCATTCAAACAGATGCAGCTGTAAATCCGGGTAACAGCGGAGGAGCTTTAGTAAATACTCAGGGTGAGCTGGTAGGAATCAACACAGCCATTGCTTCAAGGACGGGTTCATATAGCGGCTATTCATTTGCCGTTCCGGTCAGCATTGTAAGAAAGGTCGTTGACGATATCAAACAGTTTGGCGAGGTACAAAGAGCCGTTCTTGGAGTAAATATCCAGGATGTAGATGATGCTTTAGCTAAAGAATTTAA
>CAYUEI010000308.1:0-3456 GCA_964443445.1 uncultured Prolixibacteraceae bacterium
AAGCAGGATTTCAGCATAACGTTGTACCTGATACCTGCCGTTTTGTTGTTGACGTCAGAACCAACGAACTTTATTCCAACGATGAGATAATTGATATTATAAGCAATCATCTGGCATGTGAAGTAAAACCTCGTTCAAGAAGATTAAATTCCTCCGGACTGGAAACAGACCATCCTTTTGTCAGAAAAGCTGTTGATCTTGGAATCGAATGTTATGGCTCGCCTACGATGAGCGACCAATCGCTGATGCCTTATAAGTCAATTAAAATTGGTCCCGGAGATTCAGCAAGGTCACACACCGCAAATGAATTCATTCTGAAGAGTGAAATAAAAGCCGGTATAGAATTATTCATCAGGTTGCTTGAGAATTTTGAACTTTAAGCATTCTTTTTTAAAAGAAAAAATTTCTTAACTGTATAGTGAAGCGGCATTTATGGATTGCGGGTTTCGTTCCTGTCAAGCTACAAAAAAGTTTATGAGGGTCAGAATGCTCGAATATTAATTAACCCCTTATTTACTGCTATACTTTTTTGTTCGTTTGTTATTTAATATCCTTAAGTATTTTTCTTTTCCGTTATCCAAAATCTGTGATTTTTGTCAAGAAAGACAATGTTGAAAATATTATCTTCAAAGTAACCAATAACACACTCTTTACCTTGAATATGCATTGAACACCAGGCAATATCATTAGGAATATGTTTCGGGTGTTGAAAATCTGAGTTAACTGGAAATTCTCCTTTAGAGTATTCCTTTATAATTTGTGGTCGTGTAGCTTCAATTCTTGTTAACCCACAAACTGCTTGAAGTTTTGATATAGCTAACGCGAGCAAATCTTCATCTTCCCAATCTTTGAAAGTTTGTCCTTGATTTTTGTCATAATTCCTAAAACTCAATGCAATAAATGGCTCTCTTTTACCAATACGTGTTTCAATGCCTTTAAATTCCCTTTTATAGGACGAAGCATTACGTTCATTAAACTTGTTTTGCTTCCCTTTTACCATATAAAAGTTCGTTTAGTTTTTCATCAATATCAAAGTAAGGTATTGCCCCATATTTTCCTTCTAAATAATTTTTATTAAATGCAGATTTATTTCTAACCTTATCTGTTTTGAAGTCCCCCAATGAAATAAGTTCTGAAGCTCCAAATTGATTCTTCTCGACAAACCAAATTTGGTCTCGTCTGAATATGTCTTTATTGAGTAAAGTTATATCATGAGCAGCACAAATTAATTGGGCATGACTTTTATTAAAATTATGAAAAAAGTCAACAAGCCTTAGAGTTAAATGACTATGAAGTCTTGAATCTAGTTCGTCAATAATTAATAATTTACCATTTTGTAATGCATCGTACCAAGGTCCTAATAAATAGAGGAGTTTCTTAGTTCCTTCTGATTCTTGTTCATCAAAATTAAAAGGAATTGTATCAACTAGTATATTGTTCTCATCATATTTTCTGTGATAAGTCAGCAATAAATCTCGCTTGGGCTGTTTTGATTGAATTTTCTGAATACTGGTAAGAAGGTTAATTATTTCTTCATCTTTTTCTTTCTCTCTGAGGATTTCCAAATCAATCTCATTTACATCTTGTTCTGTAGTTGTAAGATTAGAAATCTCTAAATATTTAATAAAATGTAACACCCAACTAAAAAAGTTTTTGTCTGACTTTAACTTATCAATCGTATAGCGTTTGTGTCCGCGATCATGAATACCTTCAATAAATTTGAAATTATTAAACCATTCAACAATGTTTGAAGAAATGTCTTTTCCTAAAGTTGCTAAAAGAGAAAGAAACAAAACATTATTTTTAACATCGTCTTCCTTTCCAATTCCTTCTTTAAAGGCGGACTTATTCACTTCAATTTTTTGAAAATCTCTTTTGAATAAATACACCTCTTTACTTGTTGTGTGAAAAAGCCACTCTGCTATTACTTTATCATAATCCACTTCAAATCCATAACGATATTTAACACTGTTTTGAATAAATGAAATTTCAAAAAAACTTGATTCGTTATCTGACTTTGTGTTAAGGGCAAACTTTTCCAACGGAAAATTATTTTCGCCTTTTTCTACAAGAGCATCTCTGAAAGAATTTAAAATAGTAACTTTCATAAATCGCATAGCATCAAGAAAATTACTTTTCCCACTAGCATTATTCCCGTATATTATTGCTGACTTCAATAATGTTAGGTTATTGTCAGTTTTTATAATATGGCTACCACTATGTTCTTTAAATGACTTGGCAGCAACCATTGATATTGTTGTTAGGTCTTTAAATGAAAGGAAATTTTCTACACTAAACTCTATTAACATTGTTTTTCGTATTTTTATATATGCCACAAATATACAACATGATTCAATATTTGCAATTAAATTGCAAATTATTGTTTATGACTCACTTCATTATTGGTAAAATAATGTTATACAGTGCTGTCTTAGAATGACGCTAAACTTTATAAATGAATTAGATAAACCTTGGTTAATGACTCACTCCTTGTTGCCGGATTGATATATTTGGCAGGAAGTCGCATATCGAAATTGTTGAAGGAAAATATTTCTTTGATTTCCTTTCCGCTTTCTTCAATCTGATTTTTTCCCTCTTCATCAGTATAAATCCATATTTTTCCCTCGTTCAGGATATCTGTCAGCAAAGTTTGACTTGAAACATAAGATACAGGATAATCTGAATAAAACATCAATTCATAATTAAGGAAGAAATGATTCTCTGATAGTACAGATCCAAAGTCCTTGTTGTACGACAGTTTTTTTCTGTATTCAAAATCTTCAGTATTGAAGTAAAATATTTTTTCTTCAGGTTTGATTTTCTTATTTATAACTCTGGCCGCATTAGGAGCTCCCTGCAGACTTATCATTTCAGGGAAGATATGAAGATTGAGAATTACTCCCAAAGCTATTGCTGTTAAGAAAACAGAGTAAAAAGACTGAATATTCCTTTCTTCAAATATTACAGTGAAAACCGATAAAATGAATAAAATAATAATCGATGCCCAGATTAGCACATTGTTAGTCTTAAAAAAGAAAAGAATTATCAAAAATAACAATGCCCAAAGAAACAAGAGTAAAATTTTATTGGCAGTAATCCATTTTTTTGAAATGAAACCCGGATTCTGCCATGCTCTTGCTGCCTGTACCGACAATAGAGGTATCAGCGGGAAAAGGTAATTTGGAAGCTTATTTTTTGAAACTGAAAGCAAAAGGAAAACTACCCAAAAACCCCAGAAGAGAAAGTGGTCATCCGGACTAAAGCTCTTTTTAAATAATTTAGTAAATTGGCAGGTAAACCCTGCGACAGCAACGACCAACCAGGGTATAATGAGATAGGCAAGGTTGTGGAAATAAAAAGTAGGATCGGGTGTAACCCCTTTATAATCACCTACCAAACGGCGGAAGTTATTGTCCCAGAAGAAGAAAAACAAGCCCTTAAATCCATTTTCAATAA
>CAYUEI010000309.1:0-3441 GCA_964443445.1 uncultured Prolixibacteraceae bacterium
GGGCTTTTTGCGAGCGCAATTATTTCAACAGAATTTTTATTCGCTTGCAGCGCTACTTTTTCGGTTCCTTCATTATTCTCCTTCTTCCCGTTGCAGGAAAAAAGCACAATAGATAACAAAAGGATGGTTAAAAGTGGTTTGTTCATAGTGTTAGGGTTACTCCGTTATTTATATTGTGGCTCTAATTAATTAAAAAAAGGATTACAATCCTAATTTTGAAAGGGTCGGATTGCAAATCTACATTAGCTGTGTTTATAGCAGGTCTATTATACTTCTTATTTATTCTCATCAAATAAGAGCTTTGATATCCTATGTAAAGAATTAGACATTACTTGAAATATTTGTCACTAACTGTTTCGAAGTAGTTGTTTGTCAATTCCGGTAAATCTTTATTGACTAAAAAAAAATCTCTCATTATAATATTATTACTTAGGATGAAATAGGACAAGTATGGCTTTGAAAATAACAATGAATTTATATCTTTATTATTTAATATACACATCGAATAATTAATTTCATTATTCTTGCAAAACATCACAAGATCTCCATGGTTATCAAAATCCGTAATTATCAAGATATTATTTCCAAACATTGATTCTTTAGACTTTAAATTAGTAAGCTCATGTTTTATACATGGTGCGCAGGTGAGCTTCGAAAAAAGAAACACTAAAGTAGGTTTTGCGGACAAAACTTGAACAAGGGGAATAGTGTCATTATTCAAATTTATTACCTCAGAAAAACTTTCGATGGAATAATTGTTCATTTTTAATTCGAATAAATACTTATTATACAAATTACTACAGTTCCCTTTTATGGAATCACTATCATCTAAAGTGTGCTCTCCTAATCCAATTCTCATAAGAGTGAATGCAATAAAAATCACGACCAATATTGTCAATATTATAAGATTCACTTTCATCGTATTATTGTATTTCTAATTAAACAATAAACTAAAGGATAACGTATCACTTAGTAGCTATTTAACTTTTGTCTTTTGAATCATTCTTAATTTTATAAACCATTAGTACAGGATTATCAAGTATTTTAAGTCTACCAGCGATGTCTTTGAGTCTGGCAAATGCCTCAGTATTTATGCTTCCCGGTGCCTGATGATACAGCTTTTCCTTTTCAAAATAAGTGTCCAATATCTCATAAGCGGGTATAACTGAAACAAAAAAATCACCCATAGTGCAATATGGTGGTTTAAAAGGAAGGTAGTTTATATCGTTTACCGGCTCATAAAGATTTATCACATCGAGCTTATCTTTGGATATGAAAACTGTATTATAATTTGGTATCGGATAAGTATACGAAACAGAGATATATTCCGAATTATCAACTAGATGACTAACAAACCCTGGCACAGTATTACTCCTAAGAAACTCAACAATCCATTTCATTTCTTTACTAAGTATCTCATTGGGTATGCGTTCTTTTCCAAAGTCAAGAATGTATTTTGGCTGAGCTCCCTCGCTTGTTATAGAGAAAATGGTATCGTTGAGGCTAAAGGCAAATAGAACACCTTTTTCGCTCTCGTAAAAAGGGTTCACACTGTTCATAACATCTTTCTGCCCCTGGAACGGTACACCTGGGTGCAAAACTTTAAATCTATCCTGCGGTGTTATAAATATATTATATGGCAAACCTTTATTCTCCCCATCGTTGAAAAAAGCATAATGCAAAGAGTCAATAACCGCATAATGCCTTGTTTTTTTCCCTACCCGGCCTTTACCAATGTAATTGCCATTAAAATCATAATATTGAATCACGTCGCGATTTATGTCATAAATCTCTATCCTTTTCTTCCATTGGTTTACATTTAAGTCTCTTAGTGTGATATACTCGTCTTCGGCATGGCCAATTGCACCTATTTGAAAGAGAAACTTACCCTTTTCACTAAAACAAAATGCCTTCTGGGAGTCAAACTGCTCGTACATGTAAAACCTTCCATCATGATACCTGAGTTTATCAATATTACCAATTAAACAATTTTTGTTGGTTTCAAAAAATATTAAATCAACTACTTCAATTGCATCTGACAAGTTCAACTTATGATTCAATTTCGGATCAATGAAAACAGTTTTAGTAACTATTTCATTTTTATTATTTTCATGCTTTTTGCTGCAACTAAGAATAATGATAAGCATCAGCAAAGAAGCGAAATGTATTATAATTTTATTAATCATTTGTATTTTATATTATGTTGTTTGATTCTATTTTTGTGCCAATTACAAATTCGCCCAATGTAGTTTCATTTTAATTTGAATATTTAAAAAATACCAACAGTTAATAGTAATAACTGTTGGCATTTCGATCAATATTTATTATCAGCAAGGTACAGTTGCCGAGCAAGGGGCTGAAGTAGATTTATCGCATGCTATCTGCCACCTACACCAATACTGTCTCCCCGTACACCAATTTTGAGTACTCTCACCTGATGCAGTTGATAATTTCAGGAGTGATTTCAGATTACTAACCTTTTCGCCCTGCTTGTAAGTTAAGTTAATATTAATAGCAACCATACCAACAAATAAACAGGCTAAAAATGCTTTTAACAAATGTTTTTTCATTAAATTAATTTTTTTGTGATTTTTTTTGTTTAAAATTTATTCCAAATGTATCATTTCATTGGATGCAACTGTTGTGCAGAAATATTATACTATTATCTTTATCACCTTACCTCCTTTCTGTTTTTAAGTATTCCACATATAGTGGAACTTTTGTTAATGGAAGGGGTTGCGGGCAGGGTAACCATTGCTGTCTTTTGTAGAGAAGTTTGGTTATTCCTGCCTTTTTGCCCATTATTTGTATTTTCTTTATTGCTTATTAATTGAGATTCACAATCAGTATTTCTTTTAATTATCTTTTCCATTTCGTCTTGGATTTCCTTTATGGCGGTTGATTCAATTTTGATCTCTTTTTTTAGAAGTAAAGTTGCTATTTCAATAGCTTTTTGTGTCTGGTTGGTTTCATCGTAAAGTCTAGCCAAAAGATATTGTGGGTAAAACTTACCCGGGGTCATATTACTAGCTTGCCAATAGTTTTTTTCAGCATTAGTATATTGTTGTAATGCCTTTTGGCTGTCGCCAAAGGCGGTATATAAAACGGTATTGGTCTGGTAATTCTTTGCTTGTCCAAGTATTTCAATGGCATCCTTGTGCTTTTCGGCTATGCTCAATGCTTTGCCATAATTAATCATAAATCCACCGTTGTGCTGCAACAGGGGCAAAGCTTTTTGGTAATCTTCGAGGCATTCTGTGTTGAGTCCGTAGTTGTAAAGCTCAAAGGCATTGTTCCAAGTGGTGTAGGCTCCTTTCAAATCTCTGATTTTTGGGAAGGCAACTATGCATAACAACAGAGTGACCGCTATGGTCAGAAGTTTTAGTTTACAGGTTGCGGGTTGTGTGCTTTTGCTAATTGATTTGCGAACAATTACCATAT
>CAYUEI010000310.1:0-3437 GCA_964443445.1 uncultured Prolixibacteraceae bacterium
CCTCCATGGACATTAGGATAAATGACATGAGCATAGGGGATTGGATCGCCTGTATCAGCCCCGGTAACTCTGGCTTTTATACTAACCATATATAAATCAAGCTCCTGAGCGCTTATCAGGCCTGTAAGGGCAACATTTAAAAGGAAAAACAAAACGATTCTAAACTTCATTGTAAAAACATGTTTGCTCAAATGTATATCATTTGCTGTGAAGGCCGAAAAAATTTAACAATTTTTAACATTTACCCATTTATCTGATTTCAGTATTAAGTTTAAACCATTTGAAAAAAAGGAATATACAATAATTGTCAAATTAAAATTAATAAAAAAACAGGATTATAAAATAACCCTGTTCTCTAATTTATATTGTTCCATATTTGAATTATCCCAACCTGATAATCCTGTCCATCGCTTCAATAACGTTTTCTCTGTCGGCAAAAGCAGAAAAACGGAAGTAACCTTCGCCTGAAGGACCAAAGCCTGAGCCCGGAGTACCTACAACATTTGTTTCATTCAGAAGCATATCGAAGAATTCCCATGACTTCATATTATTTTTTGTCTTCACCCAGACATAAGGGGCATTTATACCTCCAAAGACCTTAAAACCTGCTTTGGCAAGGCTTTCCCTCATTATTCTTGCATTTTCAAGATAGTAGGCAATAATTTCAGCAGTTTCCTTTTTCCCTTCTTCAGAATAAATAGCTGCAGCAGCTTTCTGAACAGGATAAGAAACTCCGTTGAATTTGGTTGTATGCCTTCTGTTCCATAACGGCTTAACAGGAAATGACTTCCCTGATTTGTCGAAAGCCCTGACACCATCAGGAATTACAACAAAAGCACAACGTGTTCCGGTAAAACCGGCTGTCTTTGAAAAGCTTCTGAATTCAATAGCACAATTCTCTGCTCCTTCGATTTCATAGATAGTCTTTGGAATTGAAGAATCAGTTATATAAGCCTGATATGCAGCATCGTAGAAGATAATGCAATTATTTGCCAGAGCGTAATCTACCCATTTCTTTAGTTCATCCTTCGTTGCAACAGTTCCGGTTGGATTGTTGGGATAGCAAAGGAAAATAAGATCTACCTTTTCAGCTGGCAGCTCAGGTATAAAACCATTTGCTTCAGTACAAGGCATATAAACTATTCCTTCGAAATAACCATTGGCATTGCATGTACCTGTTTTTCCCGACATTACTGTTGTGTCAACGTATACAGGATAAACAGGGTCGCCAACAGCAACGATATTGTCATTGCCAAATATTTCCTGAATATTACCCGTATCACATTTTGATCCGTCAGAAATAAATATATCATCTGCTTTTATTTTGGCACCTCTTGACTGATAATCGTTTACAGCAATCGCTTCACGTAAAAATTCATAACCTTGTTCAGGACCATAGCCTTTGAAAGTTGAAGCATTGGCCATTTCATCAACACCTTCATGAAAGGCTTTTATAATTGCCGGAGAAAGAGGGCGGGTTACATCGCCAATGCCCATTCTGATAACTTTCTTTTCAGGATTAGCTTCACAATAAGCTTTAACTCTTCTTCCAATCTCAGGGAATAAATAGCCGGCCTGTAACTTCAGGTAGCTTTCGTTTATTGATGCCATGTTAAAAGTTTTTCTATAATGAATAAATATGTGCAACAAATATAAAAAATTATCATTTCAGCATTAAATTGTTACAAATTTCAAGATAGTTATGGATATAAAAATAAGAATCGCTTTACCTGAAGAAAGTTTATTACTGACTGAAATTGCATTTTCTGCAAAAAGAACATGGGATTATCCGGAAAGATATTTTGAAATCTGGAAAGATGAATTGACAATAAAAGAAGATTATATCAAAAACAACATAGTTCTTGAAGCTGTTATTAATGAAGAAGTTGCTGGGTTCAGTTCAGTTGTTGAAGTACCCGAAGATTTCACTTCCGGAAAGGTTCTTGTAACTAAAGGATTCTGGCTGGAGCATATCTTTATTAAACCTGAATATCAGCACCAAAGGATAGGAACTAAGCTTTTGGAAAGCACTTGCAATCTATGCATCGAAAAAGGAATTGAAATACTTAAAATATTCGTAGACCCTAATGCAGAAGGGTTTTACAAAAAAGCCGGTGCTGCTTTCATCTGTGAATCTCCTTCATCTATTGAAGGGAGGAACATTCCTGTTTATCAGATTAATTGTAATTCAGTAGATATGAATAAAGGAAAGTAAAACTGTTTATTAATTCTTTCTTACTTTTTAATATTCTTTTTAAGAAAGATTCTAAATAAAAAAGGAAAGAAATATATTTGTTGCCCATAACCTTAATATTTTCAAGCTATGAAAGGAAAAACCCTTCCTTTTTCCAAGGAAAAGATAGAAGAGATAATTGAAAAGTATCCTACGCCGTTTCATATTTACGACGAAAAAAGGATGATTGAATATGCACAATATTTCAATAAATGTTTTGATTGGAATAATGGCTTTAAAGAATTCTATGCAATAAAAGCCTGCCCGAACCCTTATCTGATGAAGATTTTAAGAAATCAGGGGTTTGGAATCGACTGCAGTTCAATGGCCGAACTTGCCATAGCAGAAAAGCTTGGAATGAGGGGTGAAGAAATAATGTTCACTTCAAATGATACTCCTGCTGAAGAATTTCAAAAAGCAATAGAGCTTGGTGCAATATTAAATCTTGATGATATAACCCATATCGACTTTATTGATAAAAGGATGGGCTTGCCGGAGCTTGTTTGCTTACGCTATAACCCGGGAGCTTTGAAAAACGGAAATACCATCTTAGGTAATCCGGAAGAGTCAAAATACGGGTTCACGAGAGAGCAAATGATTGAAGGTTATAAGATGCTGCTTGCCAAAGGAGTAAAAAGATTTGGTATACATACAATGGTAGCCTCCAATGAACTTGATTCTGATTACTTCATTGAAACAGCGGAAGTTGTATTCGATACAATAATCGACATACATAGAGAAACAGGGATTAAATTTGAGTTCGCCAATCTTGGCGGAGGAATTGGAATACCTTACAAAAGCGAGCACAAACCGGTCGACCTGGTAAGAGTAAGTGAAGGGATCAAAGACCTGTATGAAAATCTTATTGTTGCCAACGATTTAGCCCCTTTGAAAATATTCTTTGAATCGGGAAGAGCAATTACCGGTCCTTACGGATATCTTGTTTCAAAAGTGCTTCACATAAAAGACACCTACAAGAAATATGCAGGTTTGGATGCATCAATGTCAAACCTGATGCGTCCTGCATTATACGGAGCATATCATCACATTACAGTTTTGGGTAAGGAAGATCAGCCACATAAACTTCTTTATGATGTGACCGGATCGTTGTGTGAGAACAATGACAAGTTCGCAATAAACAGGCTGTTACCCGAAATACATGTTGGCGATATAATCGTAATTCATGATACAGGTGCCCATGGCC
>CAYUEI010000311.1:0-3432 GCA_964443445.1 uncultured Prolixibacteraceae bacterium
AAAATGATGAATAGATTCGATGATATCCGCCCCTACAATGACGATGAAGTAAATGGTGCAATTCATTCATTGATTGCAGATTCCGGATTCATGAAGGTAGTTGAAATGTTGTATCCTAAACAGGATGAAAGAGAAAAACTGATCTATCTTCTGAAAACAATTACATCGGTCGAAGAGTTTCAAAAAAAAATCATAGTACATCTGCTTGAAGATACTGAGAAGAAAACCACTTCGGGGATTAGTTTTAGTGCAATGGAGCAGTTCCGTACAGATGGAAATTATCTTTTTATATCCAATCATCGGGATATAATACTTGACTCTGCTTTCCTCAACTTTATAATGGATAAGCATAATTTTAGAAAAACAGAAATAGCTATTGGGGATAATCTTCTCATCTATGATTGGATTGAGAAAATTGCTAAGATAAACCGCTCCTTCATTGTAAAAAGAAATCTTGGATTGCGGGAGCAACTTCAATCTTCAAAAGATCTATCCTCATATATCAGGTATGCAATTACCCGAAAAGGTGAATCAATATGGATTGCTCAAAAGGAAGGGCGGACAAAAGATGGCAATGATCAAACGCAACAAGCCATTCTTAAGATGCTAAATATGAGCAATGAAGGTTCACTCCTTGAAGGTTTTTTCGAATTAAATATAGTTCCTATGGCTATTTCATATGAAATTGAACCATGTGCTATATCAAAAGTTGAAGAACTTCTAAATAGAAAATACAATCCTGATTTTGCTAAAACACAAAAGGATGACCTTAAAAGTATGGCAAATGGATTCATGTCTCAAAAAGGAAGAATTCATTTTTCTTTTGGGAATCCATTAAACTATAGGCTTGTTGAGCTAATAAAAGGAAAGAAAACCAACGAAGCAATATCTGCTATATCTGAATATATAGATAAAAGGATTTACTTCAATTATAAACTTTGGCCAAATAACTATATCGCATTTGATTTATTGAATAATAATCAGACCTTTTCAGACAAATATTCTGAAGAAGAGAAAGACTGCTTCACTTCAAGGATGAACAATGAGATATCGTCTTTAAATTTTCCTGCTGAGGAAACCAGAATAATGTATTTGAATATGTATGCGAATCCGGTTGTAAATTATATGCGTCACTTTGGTTAAAATTGTGTTCTTTTATTTCACTAAAAATATCTTTTCAATCTATAAAGGATTAAGAATTTAAACAACTTAAATAAAATCATATTATAGTTCTATACCTATGCTTCAACAGTTCAAAGAAATAAATACTATAATCTGGGATTGGAATGGCACTTTACTAAATGATACAGACATTTGTATTTCAACAATAAATGAACTATTAAAAGAAAGAGGTCTTAACGAAATTTCCAGACAAAACTATCTTGAAATCTTTGGTTTTCCAATTATCGATTATTATAAAAAAATAGGTTTTAAATTCGAAAAGGAGCCATTTGAAATACCGGCAAATAAATATATTCAAATATACTCGTCCAAATTTTCTCAATGCGAATTACACAATCAGGCAATTGAAGTTTTGTCATTTTTCAAGAATATGGAATTCAAACAATTGGTTTTATCGGCTTCTGAAGACTCAAAATTAAAACTAGCAATTGATTATTTTAATATTTCAAATTATTTTGATAAGATTAATGGACTGGATGATAATTTTGCAGTTTCCAAAACAACTCTGGGGATAAATATGTTAAAAAAGTTGAAAATTCCTTCTGAAAATACATGTCTGATAGGTGACACAGATCATGATAGCGAGGTAGCAGATGCTATTGGTTGTAAGTGCATTTTGGTTGCAGATGGACATCAAAGTAAATCACGCCTCGAAGCTACAGGTTCAGTGGTTATTAATAATCTCAAAGATCTTTTTAATATTTTCACATAAAACCTACTGTAAATAAAATATTTAAAATTAAAAATGGGCTTATTAGATTATCTTAATAAGCCCATTGTACCTATAATTTAATGTAAAATGAGGGTTAATAATTACTTTTTTGTTTTAGGTTGACGTCCGCTTTTTTTAAGTGCCTGATCGATAATATACAAAATTTGACCGTTAGTGCTTCTGAATTCATCAGAAGCCCATTTTTCTATTGCGGCCATTGTATCTGAATCAATACGCAAAACAAAACTTTTAGTTTTATTATCCTTCTCTGTCATTATCAATTATATAAAGTTCCTGTATTTAAAACCGGAGAAGCATTTTCATCACTACAAAGTACAACAAGCAAATTGCTTACCATAGCAGCTTTCTTTTCTTCATCAAGTTCAACAACTTTTTCTTCAGATAGTTTATTAAGAGCCATTTTGACCATACCTACAGCACCATCAACAATCTTTTCACGTGCAGCAATAATTGCATCAGCCTGTTGGCGCCTTAGCATAACAGCAGCAATTTCAGGAGCATAAGCCAAATAGTTAATCCTTGCTTCAATTACATGTATCCCTGCAATTGACAATCTTTCATTAAGTTGATTTTCTAAAATATCATTTACTTCCTCTCCACCTGACCTTAATGTCAAATCATTCGGATTATCCAATCCATTTTGATCATAAGAATACATCCCTGCCACACTTCTTAAAGCAGAATCGCTTTGAACCTTAACAAAATTCTGATAAGATTTCATCCTTTCATTTACCTTATGAGTTGCAGAACTTGCAGCAACAGCTGTCAGCATTGATTCACTGTCAATATCAAATGTAGCTTTATAAGTATCTGACACATGCCATACTACAACTACTCCAATCATGATAGGATTACCTGATTTATCATTAACCTTGATTGGTTCAGCATCAAGGTTTCTGGCTCTAAGTGTTAATTTCCTTTTTGTATAAAAAGGATTAACCCAATAAAAACCGTTTTCTTTTATTGTTCCTGAATATTTACCGAAAAATAATAACACCATTGCTTCATTCGGTTCAATCTGCATAAATCCACCCCAAAAAATACAATTAAAAATAAACAGTATTAGATCAATAATTATAACTGTTAATTTAATTGGATTACCATTACTTGATGGATCAACAGCCCAAATGAATGTAGCTGTTATTAAACAAGTCAAAAGGATATTTAATATTAACATTAAAATCCCTGACATTTTGAAACCTGTAAAAACTTCTTCTTTTGTTTTCATTGCATATATTTATTATGATATTATTTTGATATCACAAATATTCTAAATAAATATTTAAATATCAAAGAATATTATCAAATATTTTAAATAAAAAAGCCACTTAATAAAAGTGGCTTAATAAATATCCTTGGTTTTTTTATTTATCTTTTTTCTTTTTTTTGAAAAGATCTGAAAAAGCAAGCATCAAGCCCCCAAAAAGTAACATAAAAAGTCCAGACCATAGGTTAATATTAATATTCAGAGATATACCGTACATTTCATCTCCTCCGGTTACAAGTCCGAATATTGT
>CAYUEI010000312.1:0-3423 GCA_964443445.1 uncultured Prolixibacteraceae bacterium
GTGAAACTGCCGTTCATTCAATGGTTGACTTCTTCCTTCTTATTCAAATTGCCGGTGCAGGCGATGAACTTCAGGGGATAAAAAGAGGTATAATGGAAATGGCAGATGGTATTGTAATTAATAAGGCCGACGGTAACAATATTGAAAAAGCAGAACTGGCAAGGTCTCAGTTCAGAAATGCACTTCATTTATTTCCTCCATCACCATCAGGATGGGACCCTCAGGTTTTAAAGTGTTCAGCATATACAAAAGAAGGGGTGCCTGAAGTGTGGAATATGATCAATGATTATATATCATTTGCAAAAGGGAATAAATATTTTGATGAAAGAAGAATACAGCAATCAAAATACTGGATGTATGAAACCATAAATGAAAAGCTGAAAAAATCGTTTTATAACAATCCGAGAATAAAAAAAGAGTTAAAAAAGTTTGAAGATGCTGTTTTAAATGAAAAAATGAGTTCTTTTGTAGCAGCAAGAGATTTACTCTCAATGTATTTCGAAAATAAGTAAGTATAAATAAAAAAATAAAATGAAGAAAGTTGTATTAATAGTTTTTTCTGTAATCCTTTTATGGTCATGCGGGAATAAAAATCAATTTAAAATCAATGGTGAGTTAGTTCCGTCAAAAGGTGGTTCCGTTATATTATACGGATTTAAAGACGGTCAGCCAATAGCAATTGACAGTTCTGAATTGAAAGACGGAAAGTTTAAATTCAAAGGAGAACTTGATATGCCTGAATTAAAACTTATTGGCTTAAAGGGTGGAAATGATTTTATAGCTCAGTTTTTTGTTGAGCCCGGTAAAATTGACATGACTATTTACCCTGATAGTTTTGAAGCAAACGTAATTACAGGATCTGAAAGTCAGGATATATTTCAGCAGTATATAGATGAAATGATTTCATTTCAAAAGAAGGAAAATGATTTACAACAGCGTTTTATGGCTGCTCAGTCGACAAATGATCCTGAGGAAATAAATGCAATTCGTTTTGAATATCAGGCGATAATTGAAAACACGAAGCTATATTCTAAAAATTTCATCAGTAAGTACAGTACTTCAACTGTTGCTCCATACGTATATCTTATGACATTTGTTGGTGAAGCTGATATTGTAGAACTTGATTCAATCTTAAAGGTTTTTGAACCAGTAAAAGACTCTGAATTTGTAGTTGCAATAAAAGAAAGAGCTGAAGCAATAAGACAAACCAGCAAGGGTGCCATTGCTCCTGATTTTACTCTTACAACTCCTGATGGAAAATCAGTATCTCTTTCATCTTTCAAGGGTAAAGTTGTGTTGGTCGATTTCTGGGCTTCATGGTGCCAGCCTTGTATGATTGAACTTCCAAACATCATTAATTTATATAAGACATATAAAGATAAAGGATTTGAGATATTTGGAGTATCACTCGACCGCGAACAGGAACCATGGTTAAAATGCATCAAGGATAACAAGATGGATTGGACTCAGGTATGGGATATGGAAGGTTCAACTCCGGGTCAGACAGCCAACATGTATAATGTTACAGGAATTCCTCATACAGTTTTAGTTGGCAGAGATGGTGTAATTATTGATTTAAACCTGAGAGGAGAAGAACTTGCAGCTAAGCTTGCAGAGATTTTAAAATAAAAGGATTATTCAGTATCAGAATATAAAATTTTTTAAAAAAGCGCTGTTGGGTTCTGTTCCTGCAGCGCTTTATTGTTTTATGAAAAAGGAACTTGAAAATATGCCGGCTGAGGAATTGGGAAGATTGTTCCCGATAATCCTGAGTGAATATAATGTAGAATGGCCTTTATTATATTCCAAAGAAGAAAGCTTTATTATTCAGGTTACTGGAAACAGCATACATCAGATTCAGCATATCGGGAGCACTTCAGTTCCGGGAATGACAGCCAAGCCAACAATAGACATTCTTTTGGAAGTAAAAGAAACAACTGATACTGAAATGTTAAAGGAAAACCTTATTAAAGCAGGATATCGTTTTTTAAAAAAGCAGGAAAATCCACCGCCCCACATGATGTTCTTAAAGGGGTATACAGATGAAGGATTTGCTGGTCAGGCTTTTCATCTTCATGTCAGATTCCCGGGCGATTGGGATGAACCATGGTTTTGTGATTATTTAAGGAATCATAAAGAGGCTGCAGAAGAATATATTCTCTTGAAAAAAGAGCTTCAGAAAAAATATGAATATGACAGAGACCGTTATACTGACAGCAAATCTGATTTTATTAAAAAATGCACTGAATTGGCGAGGAAAGAGAAAAACTCAGGTTAAGACAGCAAGATTTATTATTTTTACCTTGATAACACGAACTTTTAAATTTTAAGATCATGAAAAAAATCTCATTAATTCTAATTGCTTTATTCGTTATTTTCCAGGTTTCAGCACAGGAAAATATTAAGTTACCTGCTCCTGACAAGACAGGAGGAATGCCTTTAATGGAGGCTTTATCAAAAAGATCAACTACAAGGTCTTTCAGTACCAAGGAAATTTCACAGCAACAGCTTTCAAATGTTATTTGGGCAGCTTTTGGAATAAATAGGCCTGATGGCAAGAGGACAGCCCCTTCAACAAGGAATTTTCAGGGAACAGACATATATGTCTTTCTGAAAAGCGGAGCTTATAAGTATGAACCAAAGGAACATCAGCTTATTCAGGTTTCAAAGAAAGACATCAGGGCAGTTGGAAGTTCACAGGCATTTGTAAAAGATGCACCTGTTCAGCTTATTTTAATATCTGACCTTACCAAATGTGGTAATGGTTCTTATGAAGAAAAAATCAATGTTTCAAATATAGATGCAGGCTATATATCCCAGAATATTTATTTATACTGTGCTTCAGAAGGTCTGGCAACAGGAGCAAGGGGCAGTATCGACAGAAAGATAATAACAACAGAGCTTGGGTTGAAAGAAACACAAAGCATAATGATTGCTCACTGCGTCGGTTATTCAAAATAAAGATAAAAACAATACTATGAAATATGATCTTGCTGTAATAGGAAGCGGTCCGGGTGGTTATGTTGCTGCAATAAGGGCTTCTCAGTTAGGGATGAAGGTTTGCGTAATTGAGAAGGAAAATCTTGGAGGAGTGTGTCTGAACTGGGGGTGTATACCTACAAAATCGTTATTGAAAAGTGCTCAGGTATATGATTATGCCAGGAATGCTGAAAATTACGGAGTAAGCATTTCCGGGGAAGTGAAGCCTGATTTTGGCAGGATGACAGCAAGGAGCAGGGAAGTAGCTGCAGGGATGAGCAAGGGAGTACAGTTTTTATTTAAGAAGAACAGCATTGTAGTTATAAACGGGTTCGGCAGGTTGAAATCATCTTCACTTGTTGAGGTAACTCAGGAAGACGGTAATATTGTTGAAGTAGAAGCTAAAAATATCATTCTGGCTACCGGGGCACGTTCCAAGGAACT
>CAYUEI010000313.1:0-3422 GCA_964443445.1 uncultured Prolixibacteraceae bacterium
TTATCTCCTTAAACATTTATTCAACTCTTCAACTAATTCAAATACTGTGGTACATGGGTTTTGATTACTATATAAAGTTTCTGACTTTTCTTCAAGTAATCGTTTAGCATTTTGTATAGCAGTTGATTGTTGAGGCAGAAAGATACCATATAAGCTTTTTGCGAATTCCTTTGATTTTCCATCTTCTTCGTATTTGCAATTCAATTTAATTGAGAGCATTTCGTAGTATTCATTTCTGGTTAAAGATGAAGTTAGATATTTATAGTGCAAAATAAACCATAATTCAAAACTATCGTTGGAATAGGCAACTCTAATGCCATTTCTTTTGGCCAGTTCAATTGCATTGTTATAATCTTGTGCTTCATTTTCTACTCGCCTCACATCATAATCAAATACTACCCAAAGTTGACGATCTTCATCAAAGTTATTCTGACCTTCCAAAAGTTCTTCATTTGAAAGAAGTTCAATTGTTTTTTCAACTAAAGAAGTTTTACTACGACCTAATCCTATAACCTCAATTCTTGTTTCAGTTGTTATAGGAAAGCTTTTAAAATATTCCGGTTCAGTATTTACACCTTCACAATAAATCCTGAATAAATTGCGTATTTCAAAATTTTTGAGCTCACGGATATTCTTCATCTTTCGTCTTGCCCATGGGGCGTTTTGGTCTTTGGGTTTTCGATTTGTCATTTTTCAAATAGTTTTTCAAAGTCGCCTAAATATGGAATTGCCCCATATTTTCCATTTATGTAGTCTTTTTCATAAGAAGCATCATTCCTGATACCTTTAAAATCGGCCAGGGAGTATAATACTGTTTCTGAAAATTTATTTTTTTCTGTGAAATAGATTTGATCCCGACGTAAAATTAAATTATCTAATAAATTAGTGTCATGGGTTACAAAAACCAATTGAGCTTTATTTTTATTGGTTACAGGAGAATTGAACATCTCTACTAATTTTTTTGCTAAAGATGGATGCAGCCTGGCATCGAATTCATCGATGAATAAAGATCCTCCATTAAATAATGCATATAGTATTACACCACTGTAATTAAAAAATTTAAGTGTTCCATCCGATTCCTGAGTGTCGAAGAGCAATTCCCTTAATCCAATTTCTTCACCTTTTGAATTAAATACCGGTCGTTTGGATAATACAAATTCGTATTTATCCTCAGTCACTTTTTTTAACAATTCGGTAGATGAATTATCGGGTAAATCGTCAGGAGTTATTTTTCTATTGTTAATATCCTGAATGCCAAAGTCAGCAAGATTTAAAAGATCTAAAATTTTTTGTTTGATAATTTCGTTTTCCAATAGTGATAACGTAGAATTACGGAAGTCTTTGTCATTTCCACTGGCACTTATTGTGATTTTGTTCTTAAAATATTCAATAATTTGTTTGGATACTTTACCATTAAATGCCTTGCAAATATTTATAAACAAATTATTACTACTTGTTTTATCAACCAATCCTTTGCCTTCAATAAACTGGTTTTCGTTGATATAAAAATCGGAATTCTTCCGGGTAAAATATGGTACTTCCTTTTTTGCAGGGGTGCCAAATAACCATTCACTGGATACAATGTTTTGATGAACTTCAAAGCCATATCGATACTTAATCTTATCTAGAATAAAGATTATCTGAAAAAAAGTTGGTTCTTTATTGCTTTCAAGATCAAATGCAAAAGGTTCAATCAGTTGTTTCCCTATCTGGTCATCCTGAAAAGACTTTTCAATGAAAACAAGCATGGCAATCAAGGCTCTGATTAATGTACTTTTACCACTTCCATTAGCTCCATAGATGGCAACTATTTTTAATAATGATAATTTATCTGAAATTGGGATGATGTTATTTATATCCAACTCAGGGGACTTCGATTTAATTGGTGCAGCAACCATACTTAATGTTTGCAGTTCTTTAAATGAACGATAGTTCTTGACGCTAAATTCAACGATCATAAATTTATATTTGAGATATATTCACAAATATACAATTATAAATAAACAATTGTTCACAAATATTATTAAAAAAAGTCTAAATCAATTGCATAGAGAATAACAGATTTCATCTAAATTGATAAAAAATCAAAACTTTTACAATTACTTGTTTGTTATAGCCGGAAAGTTAGTATTTCTAGAATTTATTTAGTTTGAGTTAAAAATTATAAAGGAGCATATGAAAAAAACCTTGGTAATTGGGGCGAGTGAAAATCCTGAACGCTATTCTTCGAAAGCAATAAATGCTTTGGTATCGCATGATCATGAGGTAGTTGCAATTGGACTCAGGGAAGGTGAAGTGGCAGGAGTGAAGTTTAATTCTGAAAAGAAAGAATTTGAAAATATTGATACTGTGACACTCTATATTGGCCCAAAACATCAGCCCGAATATTATGAATATATCTTAGGGTTAAAGCCTAAAAGAGTAATCTTTAATCCGGGGACAGAAAATACTGAATTCATTGATTTGCTTAAGTCTAAGGGTATATATCCTGAAATTGCTTGTACTCTGGTTTTATTGGCGACAGGGCAATACGAATAAAATACATAAAGTTTATTGTTATTTTTCTTAACTTTCAAGAGTTATATTCGTTAACTAAAGACTTAACGAATACCTACTATTGAAATGTTTGGAAAATAAACATTAAATGAAACAATTTAAACTTCTTCTCAATCTACTATTATTGCTTATACCTTCTGCGATTTTTGGAAGTCATGAAGTTTATCTCTTGCATTGTTATTTCTGTCCCAGTATGGTAATGGACAGGATTGAGAAAAGTTGCATTAAAGAAAATTTTACCGCCATAAATTATCATTATAAAAGTATTTCAGAAAATCTGGATACCCTGGGGCATGAGCTTTATTCAGAGATTAAAAATTCAGGTATCGATTCCGTTTCTTTTGTTACCCATTCGATGGGGGCATTGGTAGTCAGGTCGATGTTGCAATATTCACAGTCTGACAAGAATTTTCCTGATATATTTCGTATTGTAATGATTGCCCCGCCAAACCACGGTTCCGAAATGGCAGATGTGGGTTCTACTATAGAATTCTTGTCTCATTTTTTCGGTCCCAATGTAGAACTTATGAAAACAGATTCTAATTCATATGTCAATAATCTTCCCGTTCCATACGGCTCAGAGGTGGGATTAATAATTGGTAGTCTGGGAAGTGAAAAACAAGGTTATAATCCATTTATCAAAGGCGATAATGATGGTTTGGTAACTCCGGTAAGTGCAAAGATGGGAATTGAAAAGGATTTTGCAGTAGTAAAGGAATTTCATGGTTTATTGCCGCAACGAAAGATAGTATGTAAGTTGGTAGTTGAATTTCTGAAGAATGGTTCCTTTCCGGTGAAAAGCCCGGATACGCTTTAATGAGCTTATCGCTGATGACTTCTCATTGTTTGAATTTTATATAGCAGAT
>CAYUEI010000314.1:0-3413 GCA_964443445.1 uncultured Prolixibacteraceae bacterium
TATATTGTTCACTTGATTTAACACAGTTTACTGTGGATAAAATACTAGAACGTTAAATATATTACTTTGCAATATATTTTCAAAAAAAACCACTAAAATTTCATGAATTTTCTTGTTCTGAGTTGATTAACCTAACATGTTTGAAATACATTTCATCAATTATTTCGAAAAGAAATCGTCGAATCCCTTCTTGTTCAGCCTAAAACTCCTTAACTACCAACATTAACAGTTCCTATACCTTCAATACTCAAACTTATCCTTCCCAATCTCTACCAAAAACCTGCTCGGATAAGACATAAACCCATTATATGTAGCCACATACGAAGGCATTGTTATTGTCAAATCTTCTTTTGCCCTGCTGCAGGCTACATAAAACAACCTGCGTTCTTCTTCCAGCTCTTCAATGTTTTTTATTGCCCTGATAGAAGGTATCATCCCATCCAAAGCATGAGGGATGAAAACGCTGTACCATTCCAATCCTTTGGCTGAATGTATTGTTGAAACTGTCAATGGCTTATCTTCGCCCTCATCAATCAAGGGGGTTGTTTTATTGCCAAACCTCTTTGACGGAGGATCCAATGCGAAATCTGTTAAAAACTTCTCCAATGAGTCGTATTGTGTCGATAACTGAATCAGTACACTGATATCAAGTAATCTAATCTGGTAATCATGTTCGGCTGCCATCAATATCGGGGTATAGTATTCCATGATGATCTCCAGTTTGCGTGCCAGACTGATTGTTGTGTCACTGGCTGAATGAAGCATATTCACTAAACTTTTCAAGCCTTCAGCAAACTTGCTTTTTTCAAATGAATCAACATTTAACCATAAAGCATTTATTTAAAAACTTATGGTAAAGAAGTTTTCAACAAAAACTAACCAAAATAAATTTTTAGTGAGTGTTCTAAAGAGTGTGTACCAATTTTAGGGTAGAACAACCCAAATTATTTTAGTGTCATTAACTACTTTAACGTTCTATGGGTTATTAAGCGTAGGTTATTTATTCTTAATGGTTTGAAGAAATTCCTCTGCTGACATTACCGGTAGGGATGATTCCTTAAAATCTTTAGCATTTCTGGTCAGAAGAATGTCACAATCAGCTTTTAGGGCACAATGGTATTGCAAAGCATCTTCAAAATCTCTGAAGTTTGACGCTAAACCCTTTTCAATAGTAATTTCATCTAAATCCGATATTTCTGAAATTATCCTGAACTTTCTTAACTTTTCCTTCACATTTTCAGAAGTTTCAAATTTACTAAGCAGATAATAAACCGTTGGATAAGAAAATGCAGATACAACCATTTTTACTTTTCCTCTGTCTGCTAGTGTAGCTACTCTGGCAATAGATTCATAATAAGGAAATCTTTCACCAAGGAGATCGATCATCACGTTTGTATCTATAAATAGTTTGGGAATCATTTATATTTCTTTGTTAAATAGTCACCGTATTCTTTTTTATAATCAAAATCAGCAGGTATTTTACCACCAGTTACCATGCTTTTTACAAATGGCGAAATCTCTATATCGTCGGTTTCTTTAGGAGTGTCATTATTTACCAACGATCTCAAGTAAGATTCAATAATCCGCGATAAGCTCCTTTTCTGTGAGGAAGCATAATCCTTAGCTTTTTCAATCACGAACTTATCAAGCTTTAATGTCAGTTTAGAGTCCATATTCAATCAATTATACGTACAAATATATATAAATTATCCGTACAATACAAGTGTTTCTTAACTTATACCTTACATTCTGGCATTTTAAATATTTCTAATCTTTATTCTATAGCGATCTATTGTTGTTTGACCGAAATTTCGCAACCTGTATTACTGCAGCCCGCATGGCATATAGGCGTTTGTTGGCGGAAGGTATTATTTTTTCTCGTCTTTAAGCTCACTCCACTTCTGCAAAATATTTTCTTCGCCTTTAAAATACTCAACTTTTGAATCCTTTTCAAATATCTCAATTGAAGGAATAATATTTACTTTCCCCGAATCTGGATACTCACATATATCTACTCCAAATAAAGTTCTTATATCAAGATAAGAACAAGGTTCTTCGCTATGATTATAAAACTGATGAGCTCCCTTTTCTCCCATTTCAAAAAATACAATTTCACCCTTTTTTAGTATATCAAATCCTTTTTCGGTTCTTAAAGTCATTGTTCCAGAAATAATCATTATTAATTCTTCTGCGTGTCTATGAAAATGATATGGAAACGAAAATTCTATCCGTAAAAAATAGCATTCCTAATCTGATACCACCATATTTTAAATTTACGGGATAACTCAAATATATATTTGAGGTTTGCAAATCCAATGTTACACTATTGTCAAGCCAAGCACCTCCTAATCCGATTTTTTAGGATGTGCTTTTATTTTTAAATGGTTGCAAATACATTCCTAAGTCAAATCCCCAAAAGAAGCTCTCTGTCTTCTGAAAATCACCCATTTGATATACCAAAATAAATGGTACCGAAATCAGAAAGAGTTTTTTTATTCCAAGAAGTATCATTTTGTTGTGCAATCAATAGTTTGGTGCATATTAAGAATACTATTGCAAAAAATATTTTTTTCATTTAGTTGTTCCAACCATATTTTATAAATACTCTTGCAACTAAGGGGCACCAAATTATAGTAAGAATTGTATTCAGGAAAAGTAAAACTATACCTATTTTAGGAATCCAGAAACATAAACCAATCAATGATGATATTATACCAATCCACGCAATTTTATTATTGAACATTTTACTTTTTAGCATTAAAAGTGAACTGATTAGACCTGATATTAAAAGGAAAAATGTTTGTAAAACCCAAGCTGTTCCGTCAAACATTAATCTAAACGACTCTGCTAAACTTAAATATTTGTTTCTGTCGGTTTCTGATATTGCATTAGCAAATTTATCACTTATAAGAGATATTTCAACCAATGGTCGTGAAGTTATTACTGTTACAACTGCCATTAATCCAAATACTAATGCAATGAGTGCGTAAGATTCATTAACAGGTTTTAAAGCAACATAAAGTGAAAGTATTGGAAAAATGTAAATAATGATAGTAACAAGCATTATTAAATCAAGGGATATTAGCCCACCAATCTTATCATTTACAAGAATTGACAAAATTTCTTCGGTTGATTTTTCATCTGGTGAATATGGCCAAATGAAATACGCAATAATTGCAAATAATACTAACGCTGTAGTCAGAATGAACGAAATCCCGCCTATTTTGAATAGGTCTTTCCATTTGGTGTCAATATTAATTGTCCCAGATTTTTGATTTGTTTTTGAATCCATTTTCTAATTTGTTAATTACTAAATTATTCGAAGAACCACCTCTCAAGGTTGCATCCAAAAATTAATAACCCAAATAAAATTTGGGTTATCCACCCAATCCATCATGCTAAACCAATGTTTT
>CAYUEI010000315.1:0-3407 GCA_964443445.1 uncultured Prolixibacteraceae bacterium
GTCCGCACCGCCAAAAAAAAGAGGGTGCTTAAATAGCAACCTCTTTTTTTTTATCTGTTACGCCCCATGCGCTGTCCTCTTTTTTTCTTTACCTGCTTGAATTTAGTCTTTGTAAATTTATCGGAAAAGTCTCTTTTCTCTTTGGACGACCTACGCTTCTTTTCATGAAAGGCTCCCTTGAAAGTTGGGTCATCAATTCTTTTCTGATGGTCAATCTCCCTAAGTTGATCTTGCCTTTCTTCTTTTTCTGTTTCTATTATTTCAACTTCATCAGGAATATTCATAACAGGTATTGACATTCTGATTATCTTTTCAATATTTACAAAATGCCATTCTTCGGAAGGATCTAAAAGTGTTATTGCCACTCCCTGATTTCCTGCCCTTGCCGTTCTTCCTATTCTGTGAATATAATCATCGTAATTAACCGGAACATCAAAATTAATTACATGAGTAACCTTACTCGCATCAATCCCTCTTGCTGATACATCTGTTGATATAAGAATTCTTATCTCGTCGTTTTTAAAAGCATTTATAGCGTTAATTCTTGTGCTTTGTGCTTTGTTGGAATGAAGTATCTTCTTCTCACCTTCAGACTTCCTTTTGATCACTTTAAACACTTCTTCAGCGGCGACCTTAGTCTTGCAAAATATGATTACCTTGTTATATTCTTCTTCATTTAGCAAAAGATTTGAAATCAAATTCAACTTAGTCCTGAAGTTGGGCGTACGATAAACATATTGCTTTACCAGTTCTACCGGCGTTGCTGATGGAGCTACTTCAATTCTTTCAGGGAAAGTAAGAAACTCATGTGTCATGAGTTCTATCTTTTCGGAAAACGTAGCAGAAAATAAAAGATTCTGACGGCGGGAAGGTATTACTTCAAATATTTTCCTGAGCTGAGGCATAAAACCCATATCCAGCATTCTGTCTGCTTCATCAATGACTAATATTTTAACCTTTTTAAAACTCAGTACGTTGTGGCTGTATAGATCCATAAGGCGACCAGGTGTTGCTATCAGAACATCAATTCCCTTTGCAATTATCTCTGCATGTTTTGTCCAGCCAATTCCTCCATAAATCGCAGCGTGCCTGATATTGGTAAACTGAGCCAGCTCTTCAAGGTCTTCTCCTACCTGAATCGAAAGCTCACGTGTAGGAACAAGCACTATAACCCTTGGGTCTTCTCCTTCAGCCTTTACCAGGTTTGTTAATACAGGAAGCAGATATGCAGCTGTCTTACCTGTGCCCGTTTGCGCTATACCCAAGACATCCTTTCCCGCTTTAATAATTGGAATAGCTTGTTCTTGTATCGGAGTTGGATTTATAAACCCAATTTCGGTTAAAGCTTTTTGTACTGATTTAGTTAATTTTAGATCATCGAAATTTGCCATCATGAATATTTTCGGCAAAAGTAATGAAAAAGAATTTGTTTCTTTGTATCAGATTAGTATCGTGTAATGTCAAAGGGGAAAGTTTTACTTTGTATGAGTGGCGGTATCGACAGTTCGGTAGCTGCTATGCTTTTGCGGGATCAGGGGTATGAAATTCATGGTCTTACCTACAGACCTTATGATTCAATTTCAGCCGGTTGTATGGAAAATAAAACCGGATGCTGTAGTGTTGATGCTATTTTCGAAGCTAAAAATCTTGCCGACAAACTTGATTTTCCACATTCTGTTCTTGATTTGAGGAAAGAATTTAACGATATCGTTATTTCTGATTTTATTAATGAATATATGGCCGGAAGAACCCCTAACCCCTGTGTGGTTTGCAATCGTACAGTAAAATGGGGAGAAGTTCTGAAGAAAGCCGATGAACTTGGATGTGAGTTTATTTCTACAGGACATTATGCCCGAATCAAAGAAATTGATGGCAGATACTTTTTGGTGAAGGGTAAAGACGAATCAAAGGATCAGACTTATTTTCTCTGGCAGTTGTCGCAGAACGACCTTAAAAGAACTATATTCCCCTTGGGTGATCTTACGAAAAATGAAGTTAGAAATATTGCCCGGCAAAAAGGGTTTGAGAAAATATCCAACAAAAGAGAAAGCCAGGAGATTTGTTTTATTACGGATAACGATTACAGAAGATTTATCAGAGAAAGAGTGCCTGAGATCGATCTGAAAGTAGGAGAAGGAAATTTTACTGATATTTCAGGGAAAATCCTTGGGAAGCATAAAGGATTTCCTTTTTATACAATCGGACAAAGAAAAGGCCTTATAATTGCTTTAGGAAAGCCCGCCTATGTTGTTGATATCAAACCTGAAGAAAATATTGTTGTTCTTGGCAACAGGGAAGACCTGAATAAAAAAGAACTTTGGATCGATAATGTTAATCTTATGAAATATGAAAACATTTCAGGGGAGATGGAAGTTATAACGAAAATAAGATATAATAATGCCGGCAATCTAAGCAGAATTTCACAACATGAAGATAGAATAAAAGTTGAATTTTATAATGAAGCATGGGCTATTGCTCCTGGCCAGTCAGCTGTTTTTTATGAAGGTGATGAGCTTGTCGGGGGAGGAATAATTTGCAGAGGATAGCCCCTATGTCTGGCGTTTTTGATAATTATGGTCATACAGAGAATGAGATACTTGGTGTTAATATTGTTTTTTTTTATCTGCCTTGATTTGTCTTCTTTCGGATCAAAGACAGATATTTATTGGATACAGCTGAACACCAAAGCTGGTACTCCTTTTAATATTGAATCCCCTGAACAATATCTTTCTGAAAGATCTCTTGATAGAAGGGCAAGGCAAGGGATATTAATCGATTCTACTGATTTGCCTGTAAATCCTGTTTATACTGATTCGCTTAAGTCTCTGGGTTTTATAATTAAGCATACCAGCCGATGGATGAATGGGATCATTGCTTCTTATGATTCATTAAAAAATATAGATTCATTAACCCTACCTTCATTTGTTTCTCGTGTTGAGCTTAGAAAGGGATTCAGATTGAAAAGTGTATCTGATAAGTTTGAAAATGCTGATTCCCTAGATGAAAACTTTTATGCTCATTCAGCAGATCAGTTAGAGATGCTTAATGGCCATGAGATTCACAAATTTTCTAAAGGGAAGGGGATATATATAGCTGTCCTTGATGTGGGTTTTAAAAATGCAGATAGTATTGTCCCGTTTGATAATATAAGATCTGAAGGTAGAATTCTGGGTACAAAAGATTTTGTTTTTCCTGGAAATGATGTCTATAATGAAGCTGATCACGGAACTATGGTTCTTTCTTGTATGGCAATGAATAAACCGGGTGAAATGGTAGGAACTGCTCCTGAAGCATCATACTGGCTTTTACGTACTGAAGGTGCTTTAACTGAAAATCCCGTTGAAGAAGACTACTGGGTTATTGCTGCTGAGTTTGCCGATAGTGTAGGATGTGATGTGATAAATACT
>CAYUEI010000316.1:0-3405 GCA_964443445.1 uncultured Prolixibacteraceae bacterium
TTTATCATGTTGAAGATCTTGATGAAGATTGGGCAAAGGAATACGTTAACGAAGAAATATACCGCGATTTTGCAGGCAGATATGTTAAGAATGCCTACGACGATACGCTGACAGAAAACGATCCTACTTTAGATATTGATCTTTCTGTAATGCTTAAGAAAGAGAACAAAGCATTTAAGGTTGAAAAGCACGAGCATAACTATCCGCATTGCTGGAGAACCGACAAACCGGTGCTTTATTATCCGCTCGACTCATGGTTTATCAAGACAACTGCAATGAAAGACAGGATGATAGAGCTTAACAAAACTATCAACTGGAAACCTGAAAGTACAGGTACAGGGCGTTTTGGGAATTGGCTTGAAAATCTTGTTGACTGGAATCTTTCCCGTTCGAGATATTGGGGTACACCTCTTCCAATATGGAGGACAGAAGACAGGAGTGAAGAAATATGTATAGGTTCTGCTGAAGAATTGATTTCAGAAATAGAGAAATCTGTAAAGGCAGGTTTTATGGCAGAAAACCCTTATAAGGGATTTGAAGTTGGCGTAAATACAAAAGAAAACTACGAAAAGATAGATTTCCATCGTCCTTATGTTGATGATATAATTCTTGTTTCGAAAGAAGGGAAAAAGATGTTCCGTGAAACTGACCTGATTGATGTATGGTTTGATTCAGGAGCAATGCCTTATGCCCAAATGCATTATCCTTTTGAAAACAAAGAAACATTTGAACAGGTATTTCCGGCGCATTTTATTGCAGAAGGTGTTGACCAGACAAGAGGTTGGTTTTTTACCCTTCATGCAATAGCCACGATGGTAATGGACGGTGTTTCATTCAAAAATATCATTTCAAACGGGTTAGTACTTGATGCCAAGGGGAACAAAATGAGCAAAAGGCTTGGCAATGCTGTTGATCCTTTTGAAACTATTGAAAAGTACGGCTCCGATCCTCTTCGCTGGTATATGATTACCAATGCTCAGCCATGGGATAACTTAAAGTTTGATATCAGCGGGGTAGATGAAGTAAGAAGAAAATTCTTCGGAACCTTATACAACACATATAGTTTCTTTGCTTTATATGCCAATATTGATGGTTTCAAATACTCAGAAGAAGAAATACCTGTAGAAAAGAGACCGGAGATTGACAGGTGGATACTTTCATTGTTGAATTCACTCATAAAAGAGGTAGAAGAAAGTTATGAAAGCTATGAACCTACCAAAGCCGGAAGGGCAATTTCTGATTTTGTAACAGAGAATTTAAGCAACTGGTTTGTAAGGTTGAGCCGTAAACGTTATTGGGGAGGAGAGACAACCCTTGATAAATTATCGGCTTATCAGACTCTATATACTTGTCTTTTGAATGTAGCAAAGCTGGCATCTCCAATAGCTCCTTTCTACATGGATATGTTGTATGCTGATTTGAATAAGGTTACAGGACTGGAACCGGATCAGAGTGTACATATTTCTCAATTTCCTGTTTATAATGAAAGTATAATCGACAAGGAACTTGAGGAAAGAATGGATATAGCACAAAAAATATCAAGCATGGTGCTTGGGTTGAGACGTAAAGAGAAATTGAAAGTACGTCAGCCATTGGCCAAAATAATGGTTCCTGTACTCAATCCTCATTTTGGTGATCAGCTAAAAGCTGTGGAAAATATAATTCTTTCAGAGATAAATGTGAAAGAAATAGAATATATATCAGGCGATGCCGGTTTGATTAAGAAGAAGATTAAACCCAACTTCAAGACATTGGGGCCAAAATACAGCAAGCTTATGAAGCAAATATCTGCTGCAATAGCAGGAATGGGGCAAGCCGATATATCTGCTGTTGAATCAAAAGGATCGTATGATATAAGAATTGAAAATGAGACTATTACATTAGGGATTGAAGATGTTGAGATTTTATCAGAGGATATCCCCGGATGGTTGGTTGCCAGTGACGGTCCGATAACAGTTGCACTTGATATTAATGTAACAGATGACTTACGTCATGAAGGAATTGCAAGAGAATTCGTAAATCGTATACAGAACATACGAAAGGAGAGTGATTTTGAAGTGACGGATAAAATAAAAGTTCAGATTTTAAAGAATGACCTTTTCAACGAGGCATTGATAAAACATTCTGAATATATAAGTAATCAAACTTTAGCATCATCTTTTATTCTGGTCGATTCTATTGACAGCAGTAAATCGAAGCAAGTAGATATAGATGAGGTTATTACGAGTGTGCTAATTGAAAAGCAGTAATAATAAAAATATAGCTCTGATTGTTATATGTTTTTTTATTACTTTTGGTACAATTTTAAAAAAAAGTAAGGAAACAATAGCCAAATAATATGAGCGAGAAAACCAGGTATTCAGATCAGGAGCTTCAGGAATTCAAGGATTTAATCCTTTCGAAATTAGAGAAAGCTCAGCGTGATTATGAGATTTTTAAAAACTCAATAACTCACGGCGACGACAACGACACCCAGGACACCTCTCCAACGTTTAAAATTCTGGAAGAAGGTGCAGCTACATTATCGAAAGAGGAGGCTGGAAAACTAGCTCAAAGGCAATTAAAGTTTATTCAGCATTTACAGGCAGCATTGATCCGCATTGAAAACAAGACATATGGAGTATGTCGCGAAACCGGAAAACTCATTTCAAAAGAGAGGTTACGCGCTGTTCCTCATGCTACGCTTTCGATTGAGGGCAAGAACATGCAACATTAATTTATTTGGAAAATATTAACAACGATTGAGAGCATCTTACTCTCAATCGTTTTTTTGTAAAATATATATGTCACAAAAAAAGATAGCAATTCTTGTTATTTCCATACTACTAATCTTAGATCAGGTACTAAAAATCTGGGTGAAGATGAACTTTCGTCTTGGCGAAGAGGTTCATGTACTTGGAGATTGGTTTATTCTGCATTTTGTTGAAAACAAAGGGATGGCCTTTGGATTTGAATTTGGGATTAAATATGGAAAAGTAATTCTGTCATTATTCCGTTTGATAGCATCAGCTGCAATATTTTGGTATTTACTCAAATTAATAAAAAAAGGAATACCCAACGGGCTTGTAATAAGCATAGCTTTAATATGCGCAGGGGCAATTGGGAATGTAATTGACAGTGCTTTCTATGGTTTAATATTTACAGATAGTTTTGGCAGGGTAGCTGAAATATTTCCTGCCGGAGGAGGATATACAACATTTTTGCATGGATCAGTTGTAGACATGTTATATTTCCCTATAATCAATACAACTTTGCCTGATTGGTTTCCGATAGGTGGGGGAGAAGAATTTGTCTTTTTCAGGCCTGTTTTTAATATAGCAGACTCGGCAATTACTGTTGGTATAAGTCTGATAATAATTTTTTACAGGAAGTATTTTGCTGAAGAAGAGAAGAAAAAGGAAACAG
>CAYUEI010000317.1:0-3401 GCA_964443445.1 uncultured Prolixibacteraceae bacterium
TGAAAGTAATCATCCCTAATATATAAGAGATTAGAGCTTTCATATAGCTTGATATTTTTTGTTTGTCAAAGAATTGTCCAATAGCAAAAGTGGCATAAATTAATACTACAAATGATCCAATTGACATAAAATCAATTTGACTCAAACTATGAATAATTGCAAATACAGAAATAATCAACATTCCAATACCCATTATAAAGCAAAGGAGAATTAAAATTTCAAAAAAGTTATAAGGATATTTCCTGAAAAATACTTTTAACCACAATCCAATAAAAACAGCCATAATAATGTTGGCATAACCATAGTTTTCTTGTACCCATTTAAAAATTGCAAGCGTTACAGTCATCGTATCCTCTAAACCAGCTATTACTCCATCAACCCCTCCTTCTTCAAAATGAAAAAAACTAACTATTATTGTGTAAATCAAAGAGGTAATCAGGATAAACATAATTGGTTTCACAAGACGATTTCTGTCTTCTGAAATAAATACATTAATATTTCTTCCGGGTCTTATAATTAATTCCTTTATTGTGTATAGAATTCCTTTTTGAAAATTCAAAACACTTGAAATTTCAGATAATATATAGCGACCATTTATCCTTTCTAATTTCTGTGGATGTCCGCAATTAGAACAATAATTGCCTTCAAATTCACTATCACATTTTTTACAGATATTCATTGATGTTTATGTTTTGTCAGTTATTTGGGAATTTTAATTTTTATTAGTAAATGGCTTTTGTTTTACCCCCCCCTAAATAGTTAGGCTAAACTTTTTTTAAATAATAACCGCCCGATTTAGGAGCACCTTTGAACTCAATCCTGTTGTTGGCTTTCAACACTGCCAACTGCCTTTCAATGGTTCGTTTTGTCTTGTCAGGTATTTTTTTGGCAAGTTGGTTCGCATTTATTCCGGGAAATTGTTCTATCAAGCCAAGAATTTTTTCCAATTCAATATTTACACCGACATTTACACCGACATTTACACCGACATTATTTGTATTATCTAATGGTTCGCCTTGTCTATTTTTAAGCGTATTCAGTATTTCGCCAAGCATAAACTCTACAAAAAAACCGCTGTCAGATGCCGAAGTACTGTCATTAATTGCTTTATAATAAAGTTGTTGGTTTTTAAATACCATGTTTTCTACCGGCAAATATTCAAAGACCGGATGCAGTTTAGTTAGTAAGAGCGATTGCCAAAGCCGCCCCATGCGACCATTGCCATCCATAAAGGGGTGAATAAATTCGAACTCGTAATGGAATACGCAACTTTTAATCAACAAATGGTTGCTACTGGTGGTAAGCCAACCAAATAAATCGTCCATTAGAGCAGGTACTCTGTCGGCAGGCGGCGCTACATGTATGGGTTTATCGCCTGCAAATACACCTACATTTCCCTTGCGGTACTTTCCGTGATGGTCAACCAATGCTTCCATCAATAAACCGTGTGCTCGTAGCAAATCGGTTTGTTTGTAAGCATCGAAAGTTGAAAAAGCGTCGTAGGTTTTCAGTGCATTGCGTGCTTCCTGAATTTCGCGCATGGTTCCCATCACGTGTTTGCCTTCGAGGATATCTGTTATTTGGTCAGTTCCCAAGGTATTTCCTTCAATTGCCAACGTACCTTGAATAGTTTTTATTCTATTAATTTTACGCAATAGCAACCTGTCATCCTGTTCCATTCGGATAGCATAGCGTTCAATTTGTGCCGAAATTTCTGCAATCAAATTAATGGTCTTGTCGCTGATACTAAATGGTGGCTTATAATTCGATGTCATTACTTATTACGATCAAAGTGAACAGTGTATTCCGGTAAAGAGAACACTTTCTATATTCTTAAGATTTGACATAAAAATAAGAAAAAAAATCAATCCTGTGTGCCTGTTGTAAAATCCTGTCTAAATTTGCTTTCAAAAAGTTTGTCTCGCTAAATACAGTATCTACGCCACTTTCTGCTTATACAGATGTACCAATTTTAAAAGGGTATTTAAAAAAGAAAGGGGGTCATTTTAAATCTGAGAGGTTGATTGGAGGAGTTAAAAAGTTAGCTTTCTTTACCGAAATCCCAATTGACCTATATTTTTTGTTAATGGGCAGATTTTATTTATACTCTGCTTAATTCAGGTATTTATCAATTAAATTCATTAATTCAGGTCTATTACCAGGTGATGGTGCATTGCTATCGATGATTACTCCCTCTTTATTTATGAATATATATCTGGGTATTCCTTGAATGTAATACTTGGTTTTAAGAATATTTTCCCAATTCCCATTGCATATAAGATTCATACCTAAAACATTCCGATTTTCAATTAACTTTTCCCATTTATCTTTTTCTTTGTCAAAGCTGATATTTACAAATTCAATTTTTTTATCCGCATATTCCCCTATTATGGTATTTTTTTCAGGGATAGATTTTAAGCAGGGAGAACACCATGTTGCCCAAAAACTTATATAAACCAATTTTCCTTGAAATTCTTTAAGTGTATGAAATTTCCCATGCAAGTCGCTTAAATAAAAGTCAGGAGCTCTTTCGCCTTTAGTTGATAAGTATTTGGTTTCAGACATTTCGTTTTGCAGATTTCGGTTGTTTTTCACTGCATTTATAAGTGTACTATCATTGATATAATTGCCGACCGTTTCAAATAGAGAATCTAATTCCAGAAAATGATTGGCATTTTTAGTACGTGAATAAAGCTCGGAAAAACAATAAGCTAAATACAGTTTTCTAGTGTCTCCGGATAATTCACTTAAAATATTGGGAATATTAATTTTAAGAATTGGAAAAGCTCTTTCAAATCCGGTTTTACTATTGTCATATTTATCCATATTTTGTTTATAGAAATATGACCTTAAGAATTCAAAATAATGATAGGATAAATATGCCTTGGGGTTATTAATAGGAACAGAATCCAGAAAGTCGAAATAGGTGTCGTTTGCCTTTGTATTTTCTCCATTTAAAAGATTTCTTGAATAGATAGCTCCTAATTTAAAGATTGCGTTGTGATAGAACAAATCAAGATTTTCAAACTCCAAAAACCAAAGTGGTAAATCAGATTTTTTCTCATAATTCAAAGCGAACTTTTTCTCTTCATTAAACAGTGAATCAATTTTCTCAGCACCTTCATAGATTGAATAAGATGATGTTGTATAACTTGTCACAGGAATAGCAATGTCAAGGTAGGTAAAACGAGCAAATTTTTCAATATAATAGTCGTTAATGACTCCTGTTTTACCCTTGTAACTAATTGAATTCCGAAGATTTTTATTTAAGTCAAGGTCAATATAAACAGTTAAAGTGTCGTTTGGAATCGTAAATAAAGGATATTTTCTGTTTTGGCAGAAAAACAGGTCAAGAAAGGGGTGTGTTGCATTAAGAGTCAAATTGTAAATGCCATCATTGG
>CAYUEI010000318.1:0-3388 GCA_964443445.1 uncultured Prolixibacteraceae bacterium
TAAGACAGAACTCGCTTTTCCTGCAAAAGCAAGTGCTGATACTATTTCAGTGATTTCAAGTTCAAGTACATCCTGGACTTTAAGTTCTGACCAGACTTGGCTGACCAGCAACAAGAACAGCGGAACAGGGAAAGGGGACATTATTCTTTCTGCCACAGAGAATAAAACTGCAAATACAAGAACAGCAATTATTACAATTATTGCAAATGATAATTCCAAACAGGTAATCACAGTTACTCAGTATACCGGAGAAGCTTCAATTACTGTTTCATCAAATAATGTTTTAATATCTTCAGCATCAGGTTCAGGAGCAAGTGTAGATATTACTTCAAATGTAAACTGGGTTGCTGTATCTGATCAGTCATGGCTTACTATTAGTCCTGCGACAGGTGCAGGAAATGGTTCTCTTGCCTTTGCAGCCTCAGCAAACAACTCTGGTGAACGATCATGTAATGTTACATTAACAGCCCAGGGTCTTCCTGCCATAATCATTACAGTTACTCAGGAAGCCGGAAATACTGATGGTATTGAAATGATTTCTTCAAACGCTTTTAATCCAAAAATTAATCCTACGGTTGTAGAAAATTCATTCAAAGTGTCAGGGGTTGTGGGAGAATTTATCTTAACTGTCTATAATGTGAATGGTAAAAAGATTTTCACAAGAAAAGCAATTTCAAACGAAGATATATTTGCGGCTGAATTAAAAGAAGGACTATACATTGTTAATATAGAGAATAGTGAGAATAGGGCACTTGTTAAGATGATAAAGAAATAGTTATTAATAAGATACGAATCTATTACTATTAAAAAAATCAGGCCTTACAACCTGATTTTTTTGTGAGCGGGAAAAGGGATTCGAACCCTCGACCCTCAGCTTGGGAAGCTGATGCTCTACCCCTGAGCTACTCCCGCTTTTTGACGCCGCTAAAATATAAAAACTATTTAATTTGACATATCAATCTTCAGAGAAATGAATAAGCATATCGCGATATTCATTAAATATTTTTGATTTGGAAAGAAATCCAAGGTATTTACCGTTTTCAATTACCGGAAGGTTCCATGCTTTTGTTGAACTGAACTTTTTCATTACAGTATCCATCGAATCTTTAGTATAAACAAAAGCGGGCGGGGAAATCATAATGTCTCTGACATAAGTATTGTCGTACATTTCATGATTGAAAATTATATGGCGGATATTTTCCATAATTACAACTCCAATCAGTTTATCATCCTTATCGGTTACCGGAAATATATTTCTTTTCGATTGAGGTACAACCTTTACAAATTCCCGCAAGGAAAAATTCTCTTTTACTGTTACAAATTCTGTTTCAATTAATTTATTGATGTCCAGCATTATTAAAACATTCTTGTCTTTATGATGGGTTAGTAGTTCTCCTCTTTGTGCAAGCCTCTTTGTATAAATAGAATGTGGTTCGAAGACTTTGATAGTAAGGTATGAAATTGTTGCTGTTACAATTAACGGTAATATAAGGTCATATCCTCCCGTTATTTCAGCAATAAGAAATATACCCGTCATTGGAGCATGCATTACTCCGGCCATAACTCCCGACATTCCTGCAAGTGAAAAGTTGCTGATTGGCAGATCAAGGTTGAAAACCTTATTCAACAAGCTTACAAGGAAGAATCCTGATACACATCCCATCATAAGTGATGGAGCAAAAATACCTCCAACTCCTCCGGCCCCGTTGGTGGCTGCCATAGCTACAACCTTGAAGATTAGCAGCAGAAACAACAATGCAAAAAATATCATGCTGTCAGCCGGTATATCGGTGAAAAATGAATGTTTGAATAGTTCATCGCCTTTACCAAACAGAATTGTGTTTATTGTGTTGTAGCCTTCTCCCCATAACGATGGGAATATTAGAATTAAAAGCGAAAGGATAAATCCTCCAATTAAAATTCTATTAGTAGTTTTCTTTACTCTGCCGAAGATCTTTTCAATAAACAAAGTCATTCGGGTGAAATATAAAGAAACTATCCCACAGAATATTCCGAGTATTATATAAAAACCAATATTTTCAATTGAAAAAGCATGTTCAAGATGAAAGGACAACAATACAGCATCTCCCATTAAGAAATAAGAAAGGGTAGTAGCAGTAACTGCTGAAATCATCAAAGGAATAAGAGAGGCAGTTGTTAAATCAAGCATTAGCACTTCAATTGTAAATAACATTCCCGCTAAAGGGGCTTTGAATATTCCAGCTATTGCTCCTGCTGCACCACAACCTACCATTAAAGTGATTTGCCGGTAATTGAGCTTGAAAAACCTGGCCAGGTTTGAACCAATGGCTGATCCCGTTAAAACAACCGGAGCTTCTGCTCCAACAGAACCACCGCAACTAATGGTAATTGTACTTCCAACGACTGAACTCCACATGTTGTGGGGTTTTAATAAACTATTTTGTTTAGAAATAGAATATAAAACCCTTGTGACTCCGTGACTTATATTGTCTTTTATTACATATTTGACTAAAATATAGCATATTAGAATGCCTGCAAAAGGAAAAACCACAAAGACTATTCCTCCATTAAGTATAAGCCAGTCAACCATTTCAATTGACCAATGTATTGCAGTCTTTAAGAAAATTGCAGCCAATCCACTGACAAGACCTACTATAAGACTAAGTATTAGTAAAAAATTGCTTTCGGAGATGTGGTTTATTCTCCAAATATTCAGTCGTATCAACACTTTTTTTGCCTCGCTCTTCATTCGCCAAAATTATAAATAAAAAAAGAGTTTTCTCCATTATATCTCATAACTTCGACAACCATATTCAGATTTGAGTAACTAAAAACATTTATTTTTGTTGATGTCGGGTAGCTACTTTATTTGATTTTGTTTGGATATTTGTAAAACAGAAAGGATAATGAATTTATTTTTAATCTTAAACTAAAAAAATACTTATGGAAGAATTAGCAGTTGGAACAAGAGTTGACCATCCCCGTTATGGTGAAGGTATTATCAGTAAGTCTTATCTGACAATTTATGAGGTTTTCTTTGAAAGGGGAGGTAAGATTGAATTGACAAAATATAATACCGATATAAAGGTTTTATCGGAACCGGAAAACAAACCCCGTACAGGACTTACTCTGGCAGAAGTAGAAGAAGCAATTAATTTTGTTCTTGATAAACATCAGGCTATCACCTATAAAGCTCCTATAGCAGATAAATGGAAAAGCGGAACTTTAATAATGAAACCTTCTAACCCAGATCTTCAGGCAAAAGAAGTACCTATTGAAACCTTCTTTCATAAAATAGTTATGCTTCGCGACAGGCTTAGGGTGCTGGAACAAAATATCAATTCTCATCCAAAACTTGATGAGCCTGATAAAATTGATCTTCAGCAATATATAACCAGAGCTTATG
>CAYUEI010000319.1:0-3387 GCA_964443445.1 uncultured Prolixibacteraceae bacterium
TAGAAGGTTATCAGTTTTTCAATAATTTCGAACGGAAAATAATTCCTTTGTTGTCTTTTATTTCAATGATAAGAATTCCTTTTTCAGCATTATTGAGAGAAATAGAAGAATTCCCACTGAAATTAGTCTTACTTAAAACTTTCCCGGAAATATTGTAAACAATTGCTTCGTATGTTCCCGATTCCTTGGTTTTAATGTTCAGGTTGTTAACAACCGGATTTGGACCAACAGTAAATTTTGATTTGTTCAATGAAATAGAAGAAATAGGATCTACTTCAGGGTCTACGGGTTCTGAGGAATTGTCTGAATAATAATAATCTGATGAATATGCCGAGATCATTGTATTACTTTCATAATCATTTACCAGATAGCTTACTTTTTTCAATCTTCCGAAATCAAATACTTCTGAAGAACAAAAATCATTAGTGGTATAGTTTTCAAAATAATTATAAGGAATAGCAATTTCCTTTGATTTGCTGTCGGATTCAATTGTTAGCTCCCATCTTTCAAATTCTTTAGCTTCTCCAGTTTCTTCATCAGGATAAAAAACCGAAACAGAATTGATTATTTTACCTGTGTATTTGTATTCTGTTCTTATTATTAAATTCATTTCGCCGGTATCGAAGCTTAACGAGGAATATTCAGTTGACAGTAATTGATTATATTCATTGAAAGTAAAGGTATTCTGGAGCATTGGTAATACATTGCCGAAAAAATTCAAATAAGTCATTTCCTGAATAACATTGCCATTGGAGTTAAGCTCTGATTCAACTCTCATTTGTTCTTCCCATTCTCCGGTTTCTTGATTCTGCATTTCTGCAGTCATTAATGTAGCAACTCCTTGTTTATAGTTTTTATAGAAATACCTGTAGGTGTAAACAAATTCACCTGTTTCTTCATCTTCAGCCCATACATCATCATATAGAATCTGATTCTGGTCATTGAAAACAGCAATACTTTTACCTACAAGTTTCCAGTTTCCTTCAGATTCTGGGTCATAAGCGTAGTCGAAAGTAGTAATAGTCAGACCATCATATTCGATTGTAGTTTTAGACGATAAATTGAATTCATAGTTTTCGTAAAGAGAAATAATTTCAGAAGTTAATCTTCCCTGTGAATCGTAAGTTGTCTCTTCTTTTCGACCAGGCATCAAACCACCCTTTGCATCATCAATATCAATGGAATACAGGGTTTGTTTACCTGAAGCATTATATGAGATATTGTGCAACTCTGCAAGATCAAGGCCTCCGGTTGAAAAATTAGGTTTTAAATATTTTGCTTCAGAAAGCAATTTATTACTGTTGTATTTGAAAATCTTTTTTTCACCGTTGTTATAGATAATACTATCAAGGGAGGTTACGGCACCAGTGCTTTTGAGAGTAAGTAACGGATTTTCACTTTTTTTGTTGATTCTCTCTTTCAGCTTATTGCACTCACTGATTTTCTTTTTTAACACTTCCGGGTTAAGGTTGTTGACACCAGCAAAAGCAGCCCCGGCAAACAAAAGTACTAAAACTAGAAGTAAAGTTTTTTTCATTGGATAGATTTAAATGGTTTAATATAATTTTCTCTGTATTGGGCAAATATAATAATATCAAAATTCTGTAGAACAATATATTTTATTATACGTTAAGAAATTTATCAAAAATTATTATTTGATTGCCCCTAATATCGCAATATACTTAATAGACAACATTTTACTCTATATGAGTTGTCTATTCTCTACTACAAAACCAACATTAACGGGATGAACTTACACATACTTTAATTAGCAAATTAAAACGTGCCAAATTTTCGCAATCGAAAAGTGCCATTTTTGACCTCTTTGGGAAGGGATCAAATCCGTACCAAGTTCGTACCAAGTTCGACCGTTGTGAAATTTAAACCTATGACGTTCGATTTTGGCTATGTCCTTTATCGCTTTGCTCTGTTGATCTGACAATCGTTATTGCGAGTTCTGACCCAATTATTTTAGAAACAATATAGATATAACAGAGTTGAAATTTTATGCCAAGTTAAAGATGTCATTACTATACAGATATAGTATCTCTTCTATTTTTGCTTTATCAGTTTCAATTTTTAAAATAAATATATTTAAAACATTGTGATACCAGATAAATCGGCTTTTCCGTTTTTCAGGAATTCGTATGTCATGCGGTCGGCCTGGCAGTCAATAAACTTTATCCCTTTTAAACTCCTGTTTTTGAAGAAATTGTTGATAAGTTTTGCATTTCTGAATGTCACCTTTTTAAATGAGCAGTTTTCAAAATAACAATCGTCAATAAAGCCTTCGAATACTATATCATCTATGCTTGTCCCGGTAAATGAAGCGTGGTTCAATACGGCATTTGCCATAGTGTTTTTAACGAAGGAGCTGTATTTAAACTTCACTTCAGTAAAGTCAGCCCCTGAGAAATCACAGCCTTTAATAGTGCTTTCTGAGAATCTGGTTTCCTGAAGAAAGCAGTTAGTAAACTTGTTGTTGACTAAGCTCGAACTCTTAATTTGGCTATTACTGATATTGGACTCTGAGAAGTCGCAATGATCGACATTGTTGGCAGATAGTATTAGTCCTGATAAATTTGAACCAATAAACTTGCATTTTTGCATGTTGGAGGCACTGAATTTTTCATGAAGATTGTTCAATCCTGAGAAGTCAGCATTCACCCAGTTACCCCGTGACATATCCCAGCTGAGCTTTCTCTTCTGTTTTGATGTAGGCAATTCATGCGATTGCTCTGCCATAGGTTCAAAAAGTTTGTTATCTGTTGCTTCTGATTGGAAGCTTACAGAAAAATAGTTTAGGTCAACGCCCAGTATCTCAGCAAGACGGATAAACGTAGTTATATCGGGCATTGATTCTCCGCGTTCCCACTTTCCAACTGCCTGCGAGCTGATATACAAACGCTGAGCAAGTTGAGCTTGTGAAATGTTTTCTCTCTTCCGGGCTTCGGCAATCTTATTGCCAATAATTTTCGTGTCTAACATATGTACCTGTTTTTTAATTATTTCGATGAGGCAAAGTTATTCCTGCTTATCTCTATAATCAAATAAATTCAAATACTTATAGTTGTATATGGGCTACTATTTGTTGTTTATCAACAACTATCAGTTGTATTAGTTGTGTTTTAGTGCAGATAATTACAAAGCAGTACTGTTAATTTTATTCTCCGGTGGGGAACTCCATTTCAGCTACCCAGATTGTCAGATAGTTGTTGTCAACATCGATTAACTTCCATTCATAAGAGGCTACACCTCCCCAGTAATCGACAGATATATTTATTGTTGAGTTGTTGAGTGACCAATTACCTTCAAAGTTTGAATATGAAATAGGAGGTGTTCCGCACCAACCTGAATTTTTTCTTTCAATAAACTTTTGCCCTTGCT
>CAYUEI010000320.1:0-3381 GCA_964443445.1 uncultured Prolixibacteraceae bacterium
AAAATTTTGCTGTTGTGCTTGCAGGATGCGGAGTTAATGATGGTTCTGAAATACACGAAGCTGTCCTCACTTTACTTGCAATTGATAAAACCGGATCTACTTATCAATGTTTTGCACCTGACGTGAATCAGTATCATGTTATAAATCATTTAACCGGTAATACTGTTAAAGAAACACGCAATGTTCTTGTTGAAGCAGCCCGTATTGCCCGCAGCGAGATAAAGAAATTGTCAGAATTCAATCCAGAAGATTTCGATGCTATTATATTCCCCGGGGGGTTTGGTGTTGCAAAAAACTTATTCACTTATGCTATTGATGGTCCCGATTGTCTTGTTAATCCTGAAACTGAAGATTGTATTTTTTCAGCCCGTGAAGCAGGGTTACCTATCGGAGCTATATGCATTTCTCCTCTTCTGATTACACGTATTCTCGGTCTTGGAACAGTCACAATCGGTAATGATATTACAACTGCAACTGCTGTAGAAAGTCTTGGAGGCACTCACCTTAACACAGAAAGAGATGATATTGTGATTGACAAGGAAAATAAAATAGTTTCTACGCCTGCTTATATGTTGAATTCACCTATAAGTACTGTTGCCAAAGGAATTGAAAACCTTGTCAATGCCCTTTATGAACTAATGTGATTTTATTATTTCAAACCTTTCTTCTTCTCAACGAGTTGTAGTCAATGTAATATAAAATCTTTAACGACAGACTGTTATCCTGAGGCGATTTAAATAAACTCTGCATATTGTCAGAAAACTTAATACCTGTTTCATTATTTTCTGTTTTAATTGAATTCTTCCATGCCAGTGATATCTCACTTCCGGGAGCAAACTCCCATTTGAATGTCATATCAATATTAAAAGCATTATAATTAACATCAGCATTTTTCCATGTCAGATTAAAATCTTTTAAACTTCCATCTTCATTAAGAAAGTAATATTCCTTATAGTCTGCTATTGACCAATAATGTCTGCACCTCAGGTTTAAAGACATCTTTGTTGAAAAATTATATCCGGCAGAAATCGTGTTCGCATATGTATACCTGTCATACAATCCGAAATAAACTTCTGAATCGCTTTTATGATCTACATAACCTTTTAAATTTCTTTGCTGTTCTGTTGAAAAATAATAACTGATTCCAAAACGCTCTGTTACTTTCCACCACAGACTAAGATTTGACCAAAGTGATCTTTCATCTTTCAAATATGTAGCTTGTGCTATTCCAATATTAAAACTTCCTGTCAATTTCTTAGTTTGATCAGTACTACAGTTGAATTCATAGCCATAGTATTCCGATCCCTTAAAGTAGCGATTCGTTACCCTTGTTTCAAAATAATCATTACTTTCAAAATTATAAGATCCCCATAATCCAAACCATAAGTTATTTTTTAAAGTAAATTCCATCCATGACGTAAGCTGATCCTGAATATGTTTTCCAGGCTTATACAATCTAGTGTTATGATAATTCAGGTTTATATACCAATTCTTAAATATCCAGAAAGGGTTAAACTCATTATAACTGATCTGTGCTTCATTTTGTAAGTCATTATTCCGTCTAACGTAACCTAAATCATTTGCGTCATAAGTATCTGAATTCAAAGCCTGACTCAAATAAAACCTGAACTTGCCTTTTACTTTATCAAATCTGGCATTGTAGTTAAAACCTGTTTTATTATCTGACTCTGACTTATAGCTTAATGATGCCGATCCTGATAGCTGATACTCCTGTTTCTTATTTTTTAAATTAAACTCTGTACCGGTTACATTCGCAACATAAGGATCTCCAAAGATTGATACATTTGTATTTATAAGGCTTATATATGAGTTATTTGCCAATGCTTTTTCAATAACGGAAACATTATAATTCGTAAAATTCTGAGTAATTATCTCTCTGCTTTTTCCAGTAAGTGAATCGACTAACTCAGCTCTGCCGGCAAGTGTCATGGCATTTAAAAACCCAACACCCCATCCATTCTTATCTCTTCCGGAAATCTTTGTGGCATTTATTATTTGAGTTTCAGTTGGATTGTACTTTATATATTCATTTTCCCTTAATGAGTCTTTAACTTCACTGAATTTTGGTTTTGCTCCTATCCTTCTTGAGTAAAATATTTCTGCCCTGTTGAAAAGCTCAGTACCCTCAACAAAAAATTGCCTTTTCTCATCATAATAAAGCTCATAAGGTGTTAAATTCAATTGTTCATCATCAGATTGAATCTGCCCGAAATCAGGAATAAGCATCATGTCAAGTGTATGACTTTCACTTATCCCGTATTTTAAATCCAATCCACCTTTGAAATAAAATCCTGCTTTGCTTTTATCATCTTTATTCTCGATATAGCCAGCTATATAAGGAGAAAGTGAGAGCCTGACAGGAGCTTTAATGTCAGAAAGCCCAAAAAGCTGACCTGATTGCTGAATGAACCCATTTATTGAAAAGTTTATATGGTTCCAGGAATTGTTTGAGTGATACCTTTTTATATTTCTAAAAAAATTCAATCCCCAGACATGCACATCTTTAACCGGAAATCTCAACGCCGAATATGGAATCCTCATCTCTACAGCCCATCCTTTATCATTTATCCTTGTTGAGCTTTGCCATACTGCATCCCAACTGCCATCTTCCGAATCTCCATTTTTTTTAATCGCTTTTATATCGGTTTGACTATTGGCAGGTGTCACTACAAATTCATAAGCTGTAAGCCCTTCATTATTTGGATCAATAAATACATCAAAATAATCGGAAGCCCCAATGTCGTCACGTGTTGTTACATAACTGGTTATGCTATCAGGATCATCATTAAGCATTGCCCCGAAATAAATTGCTTCATCATCATAAAAAATCTTCACTTCCGACTCTTTAAAAGAAGGTTGCCCATTATACGGCTGCAACTGCATAAAATCTTTTGCAGCCTGAGCTTCATTATAACAAGCTTCATCAAGTATGGCATCTATTTTTAATGGATTATCAATTCTGAGTGCAGTAACTGTTTTTCTTTGAACATCCTGTGCATCAAGCAATTTGAAAAATAATATTACAAAAACTAAAAGTAATCCGATTCTTAATTTCATAATTCCATTTTATGCCTGTAAGACGACACTTAAGTCAGTATGTTACACTGATTGAAAAATTAAATTTAATAAAATAATTAAAAAAATATGCCACCCGGAAATATATCCGAATGGCATACTACGAAAAATTTATTTGTATTTCTTATTCTGCCTTTGGAACAAAAACAATGTCAATAAGATCAGGATCGTTTATAAATTCTTTCATGAAATTTTTAACATCCGATACTGTCATTTTATTCAATATTTCCTCAAAATTAGCAGGGTCAGCTGTATTTATCCCTGAATAGTATAAACTAAACAAAG
>CAYUEI010000321.1:0-3346 GCA_964443445.1 uncultured Prolixibacteraceae bacterium
GATTTATTCTATATTATACTCTTTAATCTTCCGGTATAATGTTCTTTCAGAAATACCAAGTTCATTTGCTGCATGTTTCCTCTTACCATTGTATTTGCTCAAAGCTTTTATTATTAATTCTTTTTCTTTTTCCTCAAGAGAAAGCGACTCTTCAATAAACTCTTCAGTATCCTGAATTATATCATCATGATTAATCACTATCTGTGCAGGTTGAACCGGATTTACCTGCTGCTTATAGGTCTTTTCGGCAGTGACTTCTAAATCTGCTTCTCCTTCATGATATAATTTTCTGATTATCCTTGCATTATCAGTCCTTATCTGTGAATCATGATCTCCTTGCTGCATAAGATCGAAAACGAGCTTCTTTAAATCAGTTACATCCTTTTTCATATCGAACAATACCTGATATAAAATTTCTCTTTCTGATGAAAATGTCTTCTCTTCACTCCTGTTGTATAATGCCGGCAGCTGATGCTCATGAAAATGCGGAAGATATCCTCTTAATATCATTCCTGTAATATTCCTGTCCTGCTCTATTATTGATATCTGCTCAGTAATATTTTTAAGTTGCCTTACATTTCCCGGCCAGGGAAAAGACATAAGCACCTGACGCGCTTCATCGTCAAGCCGAATTGACGGCATCCTGTAACGCTCAGCAAAATCATGGGCAAACTTTCGGAATATCAGAGGTATGTCTTCTTTTCTATCTCTCAAAGGAGGTACAAACAATGGAACAGTATTCAAACGATAATACAAATCTTCCCTGAACTTATACTCGGAAATAGCCCGTGGTATATCAAGGTTTGTTGCAGCTACTACCCTTACATTGGTCTTTATTACTTCTGATGATCCTACTTTAATAAATTCACCCGCTTCAAGAACCCTTAAAAGCCGCACCTGCGTTGAAAGAGGAAGCTCCCCTACTTCATCAAGAAATATAGTCCCCCCATCCGCTACTTCAAAATAGCCTTTACGATCGGATAAAGCCCCTGTAAACGACCCCTTAACATGCCCAAACAATTCAGAATCAATAGTTCCTTCCGGTATTGCCCCACAGTTTACTGCTATATACTTACCATGCTTTCTCGATGAATACTGATGAATTATCTGAGGAAATGATTCTTTCCCAACGCCGCTTTCACCAGTTATCAGAACAGATAAATCTGTTGGTGCAACCTGTACTGCAACCTCAATGGCTCGATTAAGCCCCTGTGAATTGCCTATTATCCCAAACCTCTGTTTTATATCCTGAATGTCTATCATTTCTTTAAAACTACTTCAAACATGAAATATTTTCCGATTAACTGACAAATTTACAATTTTAAACAAATCTGTTGTAATAATATTCGCCCCCGTTTCAGTAATCTTTCCTCTTTTTAATATTTGGTTTAAGTGTATATGATACTTCCTTGTTTTGCGTTTCTCTACTTCCCCTATTCTACATTTTTAATTATCTTTAAAAAAAATATAATAATGAATCCTTTGATAGTAATACCGGCAAGATTCTCTTCTACCCGATTCCCCGGAAAACCTCTTGTATTTATTAACGGAAAACCAATGATACAACTGGTATGGGAAAGATGTAAAAGCACTTGCGAACAGGTAGTCGTTGCTACAGATGACAACAGAATTCTTAATGCTGTTGAAGCATTCGGCGGAAAATGTATAATGACTTCCCCGAATCATAAAAGCGGAACAGACAGATGTGCCGAAGCTGCTCAAATAATGGCTTCAGAGCTTATTTTTGACATTGTAATCAACGTGCAGGGCGATGAGCCGTTTATCGAAAAAGATCAAATAAATAAGCTTATTGATTGCTTCTCCGACCCTGATACCGAAATAGCTACATTGATTAGTCCAATAAAAGATTACGAATCGCTTTTTAATCCAAATAAAGTTAAAGTTGTTACTTCTAATAACGGGTTTGCACTATACTTCAGCCGCCAGCCAATTCCTTATCAAAGAGATGTGCCTGAACATAACTGGCTCGATAATATTAAGTACTTTTCACATATCGGCATGTATGGATTTAAAAAGGAAATTCTTTTAAAAGTCGCTGATTTGGAACAGACTCCTCTTGAAAAAAGTGAAAAACTTGAACAACTACGCTGGCTTGAGAATAATCTAAAAATCAAAACTGCAATTACGTATACTGAAAATAAGGGGATAGATACACCTGAAGATCTTGAAAAAATTCTTACCACATGAAAATACCCGAAATAATTAAGGACGATAAATGGCTGGAACCATATGCCAATACTTTTATTGAATGGGAAAATTTATCCTCATCAAAAGAAAATGAACTATGCCGGGGGGGCTGCTTATATGACTTTTCAACCGGATATCTTTATTTCGGAGTTCATCTTTCTGAAGGAAAATGGCACTTGAGAGAATGGGCTCCTAATGCAACTGAAGTATTTCTAATAGGTACTTTTAACGATTGGATTGAAGATGATCATTATAAGCTTAATAATATAGGATTTGGTAAATGGGAACTTGTTCTTGATGAAAATGAATTGGCGCATCTCGACTTATATGCTCTTTCAATTCACTGGGAAGGAGGTTCCGGCAAAAGAATACCGGCCTGGGCACGTCGTGTTGTTCAGGATCCCGTTACTCATATCTTCAATGCTCAGATCTGGCATCCCAATGAAAAATATAAATGGAAAAATAAAAAATTTAAACCTGTTGATGAAGCTCCTCTAATTTATGAAGCTCATATAGGAATGGCAGGTGAAGAGGAAAGAGTCCATTCCTTCAATGAATTCAGAACAGAAATTCTGCCAAGAATAATTGAAAGCGGATACAATACCATTCAGCTGATGGCTATTCCTGAACACCCGTATTACGGTAGCTTCGGGTATCACGTTTCCAGCTTCTTTGCTCCTTCTTCACGCTTCGGCACCCCAGAAGAACTGAAACAACTTATTGACGAAGCCCATGCTAACAATATTACTGTCATTATGGACCTTATCCATTCTCACGCTGTGAAAAATGAAGTTGAAGGCCTTGGCAGATACGATGGTACAAGATATCAGTTTTTCCATGACGGAAACAGAGGTGACCATCCGGCTTGGGATTCTTATTGCTTTAACTATGGAAAAAATGAAGTGCTTCATTTTCTCCTTTCCAATATCAAATACTGGCTTGAAGAATTCAATTTCGACGGCTACCGCTTTGATGGCGTAACAAGTATGCTATATTTTGATCACGGATTAGGCAAAGCTTTCGGAGGCTATGATGATTATTTTTCTCCAAACCTTGACTATGAGGCTGTTGTTTATTTCAAACTTGCCAATAAACTCATTCATCAGGTAAAGGAAAAAGCTTTATCTATTGCTGAAGA
>CAYUEI010000322.1:0-3323 GCA_964443445.1 uncultured Prolixibacteraceae bacterium
ATTTCTTTTTTCTGATCCCAATACAATAACTCTGTTAATAATGAATCTCCTGCTTCAGTCACTGCTATTACATTTTGCTTAGCTTCCCAGAGATCTTTATACTCGTAGTACTTGCCATACGAAGCTTTAATGCTCGAAGTTACTCTTTTTTTGCTGTCATACTGCTCAATCCTAAACCCTTTTGGAAATTCATTGAAAGATGGCTCTTCATCCTGAAATATTTTTACTTCAGGACAATATAATTTGAAACGTATCACTGCTGAATCTGAATACAAAATTTCAATGCTGTCCCCAATTACTTCCGGCGCTCCGGGAGGATGTGTGAATGCTGTAATCTGCTCAATATTATTGTTTTTGCATGATAAAAAAAGCACTGCAACCACTATTAGGGTTGCAATGCTTAATGTATTTCTTTTTATAATTTCTTTACTTCTTAACACGAACTACTGTGCTTTCGTTAATCCATCCACCTACAGTATATCTGCCACCTTCGGTTAGACTTCTGAAGAATACTTCTTCTTTATTGGGAAAATAATTTCTATAGAAACTTGCTTTGCTTTCGCCATCATTCTTGCAGTTAGCAATACGGGCAGCTCTTTCAAAATTATCTACTGCAATCCAGAATACTGTTGAACGTTCGAAATCATCATCACTGAAACTTTTTGCTGATTGAGCAAATACTTCTCCCAATAACATATAGGCTTCACAATAATCATTTTTCAGCTTAATAGCTTCTGATGCCATATTGCGGGCATGTTGAAGTTTACCATGCTGTAATCCTAACATTCCTGAATAGTATTGATATGTGGCTTTTGTTGAAGGATCTTTTTCTTCAGCAATCGCTTTGTCGTAATAATCAAATGCCTTGTCGAATTTTTCTTTCTTAACAAACATGTTAGCCATATTGAATGCTGCATCCGGTGATGGTTCCAATTCATAAAGCTTTTCTGCTGCATTTGAATAAATGTCACTGTCAGTACATCCTTCTTTACGCAACATCTTTACAATCTTTTTTACAAGTGCAAGGTCATTGGGCGATTGTTTGAATTTTTCTGTGTAAAGCGCAATCATTGTTTTGCAATCAAGTGCACCACTGCTTTCTACAATCTGCTCTACCAAAGGCTCTGCTTGTAAAGCTTTTTCTTTTGTTTCATCATTCTTCTTCTGATCTTCGATAATAGTCATGATTTTTTCATAATTATCGATTACAGTTGAATTGTCAAATTCATTGAAAGCATACAGCCTTTTGGTCGATTGCATGTAAAGTACCATCACTGCAGGTTCAGCCTGCAATCCTGATTCAGCTAATGATTTTTCTGCAAAACCATATCCTTTTTTAATACATTCTTTCAACTGATTTTCATTGAGATCTAATGTAAGCACTGTTTCAAGATATTTAGCAGCCTTTCTACCCATAAGTTCACCTACATTGTCCATGTACTTCATCCTCTTGTCAAAGATATTCATGATTGTATCTAGGTAGATATTCTTGGTCTTACTGTCTAAAGCATCTTTTAAAAACTTGTCATATATGTTCAAACCATCAATATATATCTGAGCGGTTGATTTTGGATAAAATTTATAAAGCTTTCTCCAGTGGGGTAGTGCAGATGCAAAATCATTCTGCTTGTAAAATTCGCGATACAAAGAATAAGGATTTAAAAACTCCATGTCTCGTTCTTTTACGAGACTTTCCTGATCTTTTAAGATAACACCCGGTTCATCTGACATTTCCGGAATAGGTTTTCCATCCCAGCTGAAGTTGATTACATCTGATGTATTGCTCGTTATATCAAGCTTCTTTGACTCATCAAGGAAAGTGAATTTCAAAAATTTTGTCTTTTCTGAAATCTGTATTTCATATTTCCCGTCAAAACTTGTATAATAACTGCTGTTAGTCCTGTTTGCTTCTACTTGTATACCTCCGGCTGGTTTGCCGTCAAGAAATACAGTTCCGGTTATCTTTCTTTGAGCAAATGTAATTGTTGCTAACAGAACCAGGGATAAGACACCTAATGTTTTTGCTATCGTTTTCATAATAATCGTTTTTCGAACACTACATCCAAAATTGATGCCAATATATTGTCCTTTTTTTAAAATTTAATTTATGTGATTGTATTCTAATATTCTGTTTAACCCTATAAGGGTAATTTCAAGGCTTACAAAATTGTAACTTTTTAACAATTTTTCAAAATACTTTGTATCTCCACCAGTTAAAAAAATTAATAAATTTTCACTAAAAGCACTAAAATGTTTAAAAATCGAATTTATTTCACCTTCAAGGCCTAATTGTATACCTCCTATTATTGATGAGTTAGTATCATCTCCGTAATATTCTCCCGGTTCATTTGAATTAAGAAGTGGTAATTTACTCGTAAAATGATGAAGCGCTTTAAATCTCATTGAAAGTCCCGGTGTAATAAAACCTCCCTTATATTTTTTTTCTTTTGTTATAAAATCATAGGTTATAGCCGTTCCGGCATCAATAACGAGTATGTCTCTTTCCGGATTTATATAATTTGCCCCTACTACTGCCGCCAGCCTGTCTTTGCCCAGGGTCTCCGGAGTCTTGTAACAATTTTCTATTGGTATTTTGGTATTGTGATCCAGAAAAACTATGGTTTCAAGCTTTTCAGCCATCTTTTCTATAAGCAAATCAGGTTTTTCTTTAACTGTTGAAATTATTGCATTTTTTATCTCAGGGTAATCTGCCTTTATTTCCAGAAATTTTTCAAATGAAAAGTATTCTACAGGAAAACTTTTTTCCAGCTTACCGTTTCTGAATAAAGCAACTTTTGTTCTCGAATTTCCTATGTCTATGATCAGATTAATCATTATTTTTTATCTTCTGACTGATATCTAGTGCAGTTACTGAATGTGTAAGCGAACCAATTGATATAAAATCGACACCTGTGGATGCAACTTCCCTTACTCTTTCTATTGTCATATTTCCCGATGCTTCAACCTTTGCCTTACCATCGATTATACCAACAGCTTCTTTCATGGTTGCTGTATCCATGTTGTCAAGCATGATGATGTCAGCTCCGGCATCTAATGCTTCTCTGACTTCATCAAGAGTCGTGGTTTCAACTTCTATCTTTATTTCTGATGAAATTTTAGGCCTTATGGCATTTACCGCATTTGTAATGCCACCTGCTACACTGATATGATTGTCTTTAATCATTACCATATCGTATAAACCAATTCTGTGATTAGTTCCTCCTCCCGCTTTTACAGCATATTTATCCAGCAACCTTAATCCGGGTGCAGTCTTTCTTGTATCCAGAATCTGTGTTTTATAATCTTTAACTGCATCAACAAAT
>CAYUEI010000323.1:0-3316 GCA_964443445.1 uncultured Prolixibacteraceae bacterium
CATGATTTCAATAACTTTTAGTACTGACATAATTTTTTTGTTTTAAATGTTATCTCTAAATCTACAACAAAAAATTGATCTTATCAAGTTTATCCTATCCTTAACTACAAGTCATTTTTCAATAATGTTATTGCCTTTTCCAATGCTTCATCTTTTCCATTTAAAAGATCAACAGAATCATTCTTTACAACATAATCGGGCGGAAATCCTATACCTTCATAACTTGTTCCATCTGAAGCACGCCAATCTCCTATGGAAATTGTATATATCCAGCCATTCGGCAATTCTCTCTTTGTCATATCTGAAAATGCTCCTGAAGTCGTGTCCCCAACTATAATTACATTGTCTAACTCGCTCATAGCCATAGTGAAAGTCTCGGCCGCACTAACTGAAAATCTATGTGTCATTACTGCAACTCCCTTTGTGTATTGCGAAGTTCCCTGTGGTTCTATCTTGTATTCATAAAACTTTGTGAAATTGTCATGCTCAGGCCCATTTTTTAACCTGAAGCTAAATCCTATCTTCGATTCTTTGGCAAAACGCCCTGCTATATATACCGACTCCTGATCATTGCCACCCGGATTATTCCTTAAATCAATTATTATTCCTTCTGTGTCTTTCATATATTCAAAGAAATAGTCAAATGCCTTTTCATAGGTGTCTTTCCCTTCTTCAAAACCCGCCAAAAGAATATACCCTACATTTCCCTTCAATATGCCGTATAGTATTGAACCACTGTATGCTTTTAACTCATCAACATACTTCTCAGCTATTGCAGATAGACTGAAATCTGAAAAGGTCTTCATCCTTCCTAAAATTCCTGATTGATATACCGGAAGTCCTGTGTTTACCGGGACAAGCGTTACATGATTGTCATCAAGATGATCCAACATACTGCTGAAAATATTGTATAGCTCTGTGTCGCTCGTACTGGCAGTAATCAACGGTCTGTTTATTTCATACAATGAATCCCAATCAACTTTCTTGACCACAAATCCACCGTACATTTTATCGACATCATTCCATAGTACTTCGAAATTGTTTACAGGATTGTTCTGCTCCCTCTCTCCCAACAATACATCGTCGCAGGCCGTAAGGGAAAAGAAAATAAGTATTAGGATGGCTATATTAATTGTCTTCATTTTGCTGAATTTAGATTGATGATTAACTTAAGAGATACTGAATTGTCGTAGGCATTAATATCGCTGTTATTTCGATAGTGAAACCAGTAAAAATTGTAGTCGAGTGCTACCGCCAGTCTTTGATTTAGCTTCTTTTGAAACGACTGGTGAAGGTTTACCCTCTGATATTTATTCAGACTTGCGAAATTGCTGCCCATGAGAAATGTTGAAATAAAATAGTTGTTTTTCCCATCTGTAGGGTCGTTGGCATAAGGCATCTGCGTAATTATTGATGCCAGAGGAACAGATATTTGTGTCTGCGATTCAAACGTTTCGCTAATTCGATAACTCATAATAAAACTCGGATTCAACGAGACCTCACTAAATACGAATATCGGTGACTGTGTCATCGAATAAGAAAAATATTGCTTCAATTGTCCCCCAAAATAGATATTGAAATTACCATCGTTCCCGGAGCTTACTAAGCGTAGATATTCTAAATTTAATTCATCCTGAAACAAACTGCTCCCTGCTAAAGTATCGCTGTACTCTTTTAATACACCATTGTGATTGGGCGTTGAATCGGTAAATTTTCTTTCCTTAAAATCATTAGGCGATATAAGGCCATACTCGAAATTCAGGTTGGCCCTGAATATTGATTTCTCCGTCTTATGATCGAATGAAATAATGATAGGAATCTGTCCTGAACTGTATATCAGAGGAGTAACATTGCGGTCAAGAACCCTGAAGTTTGAATATCCTGTTCCTATCGAAATGTAATTCTGTGCCTTTTCTTTTGAATTGCTCCCGGCAAAAACTGAAATAAAAAACGACAATAGTAATGTTGTTAAAATGATTTTTCTATTCATATAGATTTGGTTTTCTATTATAGACAACTATTTTGGTGAATAGTTGCTTTTTTCTCTACATCTTTAATTTAATAAATATCAGAAAATTTTCATTTTGTAATATTTATCACTTTGCTATTACGCTTGAGTTGCTAATTTTGATGAATAATTATTCTAACCACAAAATTGATAAGCGATGTTCGGAAAATTGAATTTAAGCGACAATAATAATACTTCAAAAAACAATATTGAAATAGAAAAGGTCAGATGCCTCATCATTGGCTCCGGTCCTGCAGGATACACTGCGGCAATTTATACTGCCCGCGCTAACCTTAATCCTGTACTTTACGAAGGTTTGCAACCCGGCGGACAGTTAACTATCACTACCGAAGTGGAAAACTTTCCGGGTTATCCTGAAGGAGTGACAGGCCCTGTTCTTATGGAAGACCTTAAAAAGCAGGCTCAACGCTTCGGAACTGATGTGAGATGGGGAATTGCAACTCATGCTGACTTATCATCATACCCTTTTAAGATTACTATCGACGGCAACAAAGTTATTGAAGCTGAATCTTTGATTATTGCAACAGGAGCTTCCGCAAAATATCTGGGTATCGATGATGAGAAAAAATATGCCGGAGGTGGTGTTTCCGCTTGTGCTACATGCGACGGTTTTTTTTATCGTGGCAAAGACGTAGCCGTAGTAGGTGGGGGAGACACAGCGGCTGAAGAAGCTATGTATCTTTCAGGTCTTGCAAATAAGGTTTACCTGATTGTAAGACGTGATGAGCTGCGCGCTTCTAAGGTGATGCAGAATAGGGTTACAAATAATCCCAAAATTGAAGTCTTATGGAAGCACCAAATAAAATCTATTTTTGGTGATGGTGTTGTTGAAGGGGCTGAATTGTTCAAGAATAAAGGCGAAGCTGACGAGGAGATTGTAAAAATTAATGTCGATGGTATATTCCTTGCAATAGGTCATAAACCTAATTCTGACATTTTTAAAGATTACCTTAACCTTGATGATGTTGGTTATATTAAAACCATTCCCGGCTCTTCCAAGACAAATATAGATGGCGTTTTCGCTTGTGGCGATGTGCAGGATCCAAACTACCGCCAGGCGGTTACAGCTGCAGGATCAGGGTGTATGGCTGCAATTGATACTGAAAGATTTCTGAATTGTAAATAAAGGCAGAATTTATTTTACTTGTTTCCTTTTGTAAAGTTGAGTGAGATAGTAATTTGTTACTTCTCTGTAATACAGATTTTGTGACTTTTTTACCTTTTCTATTGCTTTGTCAATATCTCCATTCATCTCATAAGCCAGAGCAATATTTAGCAATACTTTAC
>CAYUEI010000324.1:0-3286 GCA_964443445.1 uncultured Prolixibacteraceae bacterium
TGCTGCACAAACTGGCCCGGCAAGAAGAAAAGACATGAATATTATTGCTGAACATTTAAAAATGCTTGAAGATGACGAGTATATATGCAATATATATAAGATCCTTAGTGACAGTATTATTTCTTCTGCTGAAAAAAACAAGTAGAATAAAACATCATAACTCACTTTCAGTACACTTGAAAAAGCAGTCACTGTAACCAACGGCAGACTAAAAACACAACAATCGACAACGAAAAATTAATAATTCCACCATTCTTCGCATAACCAATTGGCACCACCAATATATAAAGAAATATACATTTCTTGCTCAGTCTTATATGAGGTAACTTCTCTTTTTTCTTCTTTCCATATTTCACCACCATCCAAATTTTGTTCCAACATGCTATAATTAAATGATTCAGTAATATTTTTTTCTCCTCCTTTATTATCCCAAACATTATCCCATTGATGAGTAATAATTACTGTTTCCCCTCCATTGCAATCATCATAGTCGTCATATTCTTCAAAATGTGCGTTTTCAAGAGGAAAGCTCTTAGATTTATAATTAATTATATATTCCCCATGATAAAGATCATTATCACCCACAATAAAATCTTTAAACTCAACTCGCTCTATTTCATTATTTTTTAAAGTAATACTTAGTCTTCCTACATGTGTTAATTCATGTAATTTAAAAATTGGTTCAGAGTCGCTATTGCCACACCAGATGCTTTCGCCTTTAAAATCGTGATAAAGAATATAACCTGAACGCTGAAGTTCACCTCTGTAATAAAAGTATGTCTTTCTACCCTCAAAATTACTTTTTTCATCTTTTTTATATTTATCCTTAGCCTTAGCTTCACTACTCCAATTTCTTTCATAAATGCCGTTTAACCATAAAGTTACACTCATAAGATAAGCAACATAATCCTGATTATCATTCAGCAAATAAGGTTCAGATTTCACAAACAAACCACCGTATTCAATTTCGGCATAAACACCATAATCTTCCCATTTTACTTTAGCAAAATTTGTTTTTTTAAATTCAGCTTCTACAACACCATCAACACAATCAACGTCTATTATCTTCTTTAGTGTTTTTGCATCGTAAATAGTGACTTTGCCGTTGTAGTTAATTTCACGAGGATATTCATCATTCGTTTTATGGATAACCTTTACTTTTAATTCATTTTTTTCTATGTCTATTTTCTCAATCTCAACCTTCATTTCAGGAATAAACAAGTTCATTACGTTAATTCCTGCTTCCACAATTTGGGGCAATATAGCCTGAGCCTGGGAGTATGTACACTCTTTATCAATAAAAGGAGTTCCCCTACTCTTCTTAAACCCCAACATAGTGTATTTGATATCACGGCACATTTTTACGTTATTACCTGATATTTGCTTATAATATGTGTATTCTTCATCAATATACTCGCATTGTTCCAAAGTGGGACTCTTATATGTTTTCTCCGGATGGATTATTGGAGGATTATCTTTTCCTGTTATAGTCTGATGCGTGAAAAAGTTTGAATTTGTATAAACAGCCAATTCATGTGCTATTTCTTCTAGTGTAGTAGCCTTTCGGAAAACAGTTTTAAGCTCCGGATCTGTTTTACCGGCGTTAAAAATTTCTTTTACACCCTCTGCTCGCGATATTTCTTCAAAGATTTCTTCATATGGATCAGGGCTTCCAAGTTGGTAGCCTGTGAAAGTTTCAGCAGCATGAGCATCATCTCGTACGTGTGCCGGACAACCCATATCAGCTATCATATGCAAAGTCTCGCCTAATGCACGCCATGCAAATGCCATCTCTTCATCCCTGAAATCTTTGTCTTCAGATTGTAGTGCACTGATGATAGCCGTTTTCCCATTCTTCCAATTATATTGATGCTCACTATGGTCAAGTGCCCATTTTAAATGATCAATTTGCGGATTATCTATGATTCCTTTTCTATCTAATTCGTCGAGATGGTCATGCAAATATCGATTACCTTCTCTTTCAGTAGGGTCATAAAAATGCCTGAAACTAGCAAATATTTCGGGTTCATCGGCACTAAATCCACCATGTGAAATCCATGCCCACGGATTCAATTCTCTTTGTTCTTCGATTAAATTTTTTGGAAAAAGCCCACCTTGTTCAATGTATGTACCAGGAAATGTCACTCCTGCGGTGCTTACAAAAAGTGTGTTTTTATATTTCTCACCAGGAGAAAGAGTATTCAAGAATACTTCATTAAACTTCTGAATAATCAGTTGGTTAATTTCAAGATGCGAACTGGCATTACCGTAACTAGTCAATAAGAAAGCTACTACAACATAACTTATAGCTCCCAGGAAAATATATTTTAGCCTTTTCATGTCCTAATACCTTATTAATTTCCATTTCCCATCGTCATCCAATCCCATTGCAAACGTAAATTCGTTGCCATCAATGGAATAAGTGTATTCAGCATAATTTGCAGAAGATGCTGATAGTTCAGCCTTGCTCATAGTCGTACCAATATTCGCTAATTCTTCTTCTGAATAGGAATAATTACCATCTAAATACGAAACCGTTTCATCGAAAGTAAGAGAGTTTATTTCATCCTGATCTCCTGCAACAAATGCTTCCTGATATTGCTTTACTGCTTCTTTTATAGCAGCGTAATCAATATTCACTTCCTGTTCTTCTTTGCTTATACTTCCACTGAAAAGATCATCATCCTTCTCGCAACGTGTTAAAAGATGAAAGGAGGCCATCAAGGCTACCCCTACAAAGAAGTACAAAATTGATTTAACTGATTTTTTCATAACAAGTTAGTTTTCTATAAATCTAAAAAAAATATTCAGAAAAACCAAAAGCATTCTTATTTAACAGTCATTATTATCGTACCAGTCGGAATTGCAAATCCTGACCAACAAGTTTAAAATGCAATTTTTTCGCAATTGAAAAGTACCAATTTTAGTATAGGACAAATTAATACCATATAGGGACCAAATTCGTATCACATTCGAACCAAACACCATAAGCGAACTTTCTTATGGTATTTAGTAGGTAGGAGGTACGAATATGGTGCGGATATGAAACATTGTTAGCTATAATTTTTCAGTTATTATGCAAATAACCTTGACGTGGGCATTTCCTATGAAAATAATTACTAATTAATCTTCCTTTCAACCAAAACAAAAATTGATTGTTATCTATACCGTATTAAATAATTATAAATGTCAGTTATTATTGAATATTTCAAGGAATTATGGACACTAATTGGTGAAATGGCTCCATACCTCCTATTTGGTTTTCTCTTTGCAGGAATGCTTAGTG
>CAYUEI010000325.1:0-3283 GCA_964443445.1 uncultured Prolixibacteraceae bacterium
AAATCTAGTATATAACAAATTCCAAATCAGGAAAAACAAATTTCAAATTAAGATTAATGAAATAGACACAAGAATCAAGATTGGGTTCCTGTTATCGTCATTGCGAACGAAGTGAAGCAATCTGTACAATAGAACAACAGATTGCCGCGCTACCAAGCAATGACCATGGGAACAACAGATTGCCGCGCTATCAAGCAATGACGATGAATTCGACCTTCGTAATGACTTGCTATTCAACAGATTGCTTCGTCGTGCCTCCTCGCAATGACGGTATTGGGAACCCAATATTGATTCTTGTGTCTTGATTCTTGTGTCTAAAACTAAACATTGTATTTCTCCTTCATTAATCATACCTTTATACTTAAATATCAACAAAATGGCAACTACTTATACCCAGCTTTATGTACATATTATTTTCGCGGTGCGTGGAGAAGAGTCTAAACTAAATTATTACAAACAACTGGAAGTCTATGGCTTTATTGAAAACCTGATTTATGAGATGGGTCATAAAATGTTGATTGCCAATGGTCCCGAAGACCATATTCATATTCTCGTTAAAATTAATCCTTCTATATCAATAGCCGACCTTGTCAGGGAAATTAAAAGACAATCTTCGTTTTTCATTAACCACCATATCCTTAAATGTCATGGATTTAACTGGCAGGAAGGTTATAGTGCCTTTACCCATACAAGAAGTCAGGTTAATGCTGTTTATAAATATATTGAAAAACAAAAAGAATACCATCAGGATGTAAATTTCAGGGAAGAATACCTTGATCTAAGTGAAATTAAGGAAGATACAATTATTGACGATACTATCTTTAAAATGAAATATCAGTAAATCATTCAGCTTTAATCAGTAATACCTTACTTTTTTCAATTCCATTTTTCCCAAGCCAGCTATTTAGCCCCTCTTCTTCTTTATCAATTAAAAAACCTTTGATCTCACCCGGACAATTACTTGAATATCCGTTAATTGTTTTCATTCCTAAAGCCTGAGCTGCCAGCATCATATCAATATTTTCAATATATTGAGGCAAACTTGCATTTATGTAAGCTACTGCTTCATAGGAACTGTATTCATGTTTCCTGATTTCTTCAATCATCGCCTCTTTCCTTCCGACCAATTCTGATTTTAAGGTACGAGGTACCCTCTCCGGGGTAAATAAATTATCAGCAAAAACTAAAAGCAATATTAAAAGCAGATATCCCTTCCGGAATTTTAACATTGTATATCCGGCTATTACTAATAAAATAAACAGTTCTACATTCATAAAACGGATCAGAACCTTCATAGAACTTATTCCGGGAAGATAAAAGAAAATGGAATAAAGTGTAAGATTTTTCTCTGTTCTAAGGTGCAGTAAAACTATTATCAGTGAGGAAATTATAAGTGCTTTTATTATACTTTCAGTCTTTCTTTTCTTAATTCTGTTGTATACTAAATAGAATGGAGATAAAATCAAAACACTCAATGGAATAATTCCGGGAAACAAATATTGTAGCCACCATAATTCAACCTCCGGCATCATATTTTTAAATAAGAAGCTCCATGTAACAGAAGATTCATGAGGAAAAAAGTAAGAATTGATAAAAGGCAGAAAGTTTCTTACTTCAACGTAATGTAACATTCCAACCGTTCCCGACATTTTTAAATAAGGAATAAACAACCATAACAAAGCTGCAAAAGGGAAAGCAAGTAATAATATCGTTTTAACAATCCTGTCTTTCTTGAAGTAAGAAAACAATAGATCCCACTTTTTAGTAATTATCAGATATAGAGCAATGAATAATAAAGAAAAATAAAGAAGGTAAAAGCCTGTATACATCGCGCAATAGAATTGATAAACAATTCCTGTTGCATAAATAAATAAATACTTCCCGGAAGGTTTTTCCATCATTCTGAAAGCAGCATAAAATACCACAGGAACCATAAAACGTAATATCATTTGCATGTAATTCAGCTGCCCGATATTGAAAATTGTGAATGCAAATATCCAGGAAAGAATTGTTGCTATTTCATATCGCTTAAACCACTTTTGGAAAACTAAATAGCTTATCCAGAAATTTAGAGTACAGATTGTTATCCACCATAGCTGATAAGATGTCTCTGCTGTAAAACCGAACAACCTCCAGACTGAATAAAAGGGTATAGTACCAAACATAGAATCGGAAAGAGCAACAGTATTTTGAAACGGATACATGAAACCCGCATCCCAAATCGACTTTATATCTCCTGATATCCATTGGAAACCATGCTCAAGCAGGAAGTTAATAAATCTTGAATCACCCAGATCACCGGGGATATATTCTAGATAATAGCCCAGTAGACGAATACAGAAATACCAAATACCAAAAAGAAAGGCAATTATTGGAATTGCAACTTTAAATATCTTATTTGCTGAATGCATGAATTTCATTTTAAGCAAAACTACTATTTAAAAATAATGAATGCCAAAATTAAATAAAAATTGCCCTTGTCGGGCAATTTAAAATTTGTTATGTCTTTTTAACTAGAACCGAAATTTTACCATTTTTTAATTTCCTTTATAAACGCTGTCAATTCCGCTCCATTTTTCTTATGTTGCTCAACTGAAGGATGAAAGTCAGTCCCAATACCCAAATCCCCTGTCTGATTCGACATTTCAAAGAAATATACATTACCTCTGCCCTGATTATTAGCTGTTTCAGCTATATATTGCAAATAGCTCCTTACCTTTGACAGGTCCGGCTCATTAATCATAGGCCCCAGTAATAACAATAAATCAGTATTTTCATATTTTGTTCTTAATGTGTCTATAAACCTGAAGTAATTACTTACATATAAAGCTGAATCACCCTTTCCAACACTGAAATCATTGGTTCCAAGGTCTATACAAATTAAATCAGGCTTTTCCTGAAAGTCATATAATGGTGCTTCATCATAAAGAAATATTCTTGAATATAAGTTCGTCATACATTCTTCATTTCCAACTGCCGGACCATCCCAGTTACGATAAATACCTATCCCTGAACGGCATACTGCAAAATGACGCGCATTGAAATTCCTTGATGTGATCGCAGCATAAGTCATGTAATGATTTTCAGTTTCTGCACAGAAAGTCTGACCCAAAACTCCTTCATTGCCATATCCGCAGGTTATCGAATTACCAATATATTCAATCAGCTTTTCCCTTTTATTTTTTATAGGAACAAGAGATGAACCTTTATCAAGTACAAATCCAAAAAACTGAGATTTACCAAATGTAAGCTCTGTCCTTTTGAAAATTTCTATCTCATGCTC
>CAYUEI010000326.1:0-3278 GCA_964443445.1 uncultured Prolixibacteraceae bacterium
AAATATTTCATAATGGGCAATTGTGTAATAGTTTTTGTTTCTGTTTGCATACTTTCATTTTTTATGTAAGGTTTGTCTTAATTCCTGTTTCTATATCAACAATACTGACAAGAACCTGATCTTTAGCACTTCTTATCGCATTAATCTTATTGTCAATATCAGATATCTTGCTGTCATACTTATTATCTATCATCATCAGCTGGCTATTCAAGTCTACTTCCATATTCTGAAGTTCCTGAATCTGCTTCATCAATAGTTGAATTTTATTCTTTGTATCTTTTAGATTATTATCAAGGTTATTTCTTTCAGTTTCCTTTTCAGCCAATAACCCTCCTTTCTTTGATTCACCCTTTCCTATTTCAGATTCTGCAGTGGTCTCAACAAGGTTTTTATAACTAAGTGCACTATCGAGCAATCTTGCAGGAGTTAAAGTCTTATCAATCCTTTGGGCAATCCTGAACACTGTTTTATACACTTCCGGTCCCGGATTATGTTTTTCTTCAAACAGAGATTCTGTAAACTCCAAAAAATCAAACCCTACCTGATTATTTTGATTAATAAGGTTCTGAAGCCTTTTTACAAAGTCCTCTACCAATGCCTGGTCATTAACCGTGTTTACTGTAGTTTTAGCTGAAAAGTTGGAAATAAAATCACCTCCGACACTCTTAATCTGAGGTTCATCTTTTTTTATTTCAGGCTCTTGTATTGTTTCTTCAACATCTCTGAAGAACAGTCGCTTGAAGCTGAATCCTTTATCTTTCTCTGACATTTTAAGTTTAATACTGATTAGTAAATATTCAAGAAAATTTAATACCAGAGAAACTGAATTTCTCTGAATTTTAAATAACATTAAATATAACTATTTAACAAATATCAGAATACAAAAAACAACAAGAAAATCAAAAAGGATTTTCATCATCATTAAGTCGATGAAATATATGCGATTATCGGTTAATCATTTAAAAATGGACAATAACCTGACCTTCTCCAAAAACAATATCAACCATTTTCGTTGAAGGGTTCTTAAAAATTCTGTCTTCAATAAGAGGAAAATAGTAATTCAAATTAATACAAAAAAATGCCATCAGCTAAATTGCGCTTTGTGTGGAGAACAATTAAGTAAGCTGTTCGGTCGTTTATTTATCAATTTTCCAATCTCGATTGAAAACCTAACATATTTCTAATATTCGACTCCAAAACAATTAATAATTCAACATCCGGCTTTTCAGCATTTACAATGTCCTCATTTAATTTATATTGCCATGAATCGAATATCTTAACACTACGGCTAAAACTCTCTGAAATAAATGGATAAATATTAACTCCAAAAGAATCGGAAATAATTAAAATCTTTGGTTTATCTGAATTTGGTATTTCTCTCACAAACTCGTATTCCCAGGGATAGGGGAAACCTGGAACAACAGCATAACCAACCTTCTGATAATCGGAAGATTTAAATCCATTTTTCGGAGTAAGTTCAAAAATACTATCGGCAAACAATTGAGTATTAGACAACATACTTGCAATATTGCCGCTGTGGGAAATTGAATCCGTCACAATAAAGTCGGAATAAGATAATACATCAACAGCAGGAATGTCTTTACTAATTTGTCTTAATACTTCATTCGCAGCAAAAAAAGCACCTTTTTTGTTCCAATGGTTATCGAGCTTGTAATACACTAAACCGTATTGTTTGCTTTGTCGTAATGTGTTGTAAATATCAATTGTTTTGACATCACTTTTTTCATTCAAATATTCAATAAGTTGTTCACCCCACGACTGTTTATTTAACCTGAATAAATTCACCGGCATTTCTTCCGGATAAATATTCTGCTTTACCGGAGCTACTATAAAATAAAATTCACATCCTCTTTCTTCCAGATATTTTTTCCGGTATTCAAGCTCAAGCCTTATTTCTTCCATTTCACTAAGTTCGAAACGATTTTTACCCCTGTAAGAATCGACCTCACTACCGGCCGAAAAAATCCAACCATTATTGCCAATTATAACCTGATCAGGAACAGGCGATTTTTTAAACACCACTAAATTAAGTTGGTTGTAATATTTTATCAGCCTTTGACGGAATGTAAAATTGTCTGAGTAATATTTATCGTATTTAGAAGGGAAACCATCTAAATGATTAATATCAAAATCAGGTCTTTCTGCAGGCTTACGATTCTCAGTATTCTCAATATCTTTAATTATGGAAAGCTTATCGTTTAAGAAAGGAATCGATATTAAGCTTATGAAAATTACTATAACTATGATATTTCTGAATTTCTTATGTGCCATAATTTAAAACCTGTAATAAATAAAGGGATTATAAGTACCTGCCGCAAGATACATTGAACATAGTAAAAAAACAGCGATATAAAATACAAATGAAATTGTATGAAAACTAAAAGATAATAATTTTACTCTGTTTGTATTTGCCTGCATAGCTTTTTCTATGAGCTCACCTATATACTTGAAAATACCAAACGAGCCCAATAATGCTATTATTAAGGCTGAAATAAATTCAGGATTTATATAGTTCAAAAATAAACTATGTTGCTCATCTGTAAACTGAAAATCAAACATCGCCTTCCAATAATTTACAGCATAACTTAATGTATTTGACCTGAATAAGACCCATGCAAACATTACTACCAACATCGTATAAATATTTGCGACCGGCTTCCATGTCTTTTCAAGTATCCTTTCAAAGCCCAGGCGTTCAACAACCATAAAGAAACCATGAAACAGGCCCCAGACAACAAAACTCCAACTTGCTCCATGCCAAAAACCGGTAAGAAAAAACACGATCAGAAGATTCATATAAGTTCTACTGACTTTTACCCGGTTACCACCAAGTGGTATATAAACATAATCACGGAAAAAAGAGGATAATGATATGTGCCATCTGCGCCAAAATTCTTTAACCGATTTTGCAATATAGGGGAAGTTAAAGTTTTCAAGAAATTCGAAACCAAACATACGGCCTAAGCCAATCGCCATGTCAGAATATCCTGCAAAGTCACAATATATTTGCAGAGTATAGCATATTATTCCTAACCATGCATTTAAGCCCCCTAAAGCAGAAGGATCTAATGCAAAAATATCGTCGGCAATGCGGGCAAAGGTGTTTGCCAATAATACTTTTTTGCCTAAACCAATTAAAAATCTTTCAACCCCTGATGCAAATTTAGCTTGTGAGTGTATTCTTCCACGTAATTGGGTCCAAACATCGCTATAACGAATTATTGGCCCTGCTATCAACTGTGAAAACATGGCTATGT
>CAYUEI010000327.1:0-3221 GCA_964443445.1 uncultured Prolixibacteraceae bacterium
AGAAGAAGCATTTCCATTTGCTTTAGCATTATATGGTTCAAATTTATTGTTCTTCAATTGAATAAACTGTTTAGTCCCGGGAGTATTTGGATCTGAAATGTAAAGCTTACCTTCATTTACAGAAACCTGATAACAAATCAGGTCGTGGCCTGCATATTTTGTTTTTCCGTTTGTATTTGTTCCATCTACCATGTAGATTCCAATACCTTGAGGTTCTCCTGTTGTTAGCATCGCTCCGGCAATGAGGTAGAACTTTTGGTCGTCAAGATCCTGGTTCTTGTCGATATACTTATCAAACAGATTTATAAAGGTGCCACTCCAAACAAGGTCGCGATGTATTACTGAACAAAAACGATACCCAATAGCATTATCCTCATCAATGTTTGGCAAAGTACTAAATCGTCCATTCAGATTTTGCTCTCCCTTTAATTTCTTTTCAAAATAGTACCACATTGCAGCCATGTTTTGTCCGGCACAATGTCCCCCTGGTGCAATATAAGAGCCATTGTTTACAAATTCCCAATCATCTTTTCCAACATTATAGCCTGATGAAATTATTGATTTTCCTTCAATAATACTTTCTTTAATCGAGCTGATTAACATATTCGAAGTCGCATCAATCTTTACTCCCTTCAATCCTTCATCATCCCCCCTCAGCTCAGATGCCGGCATAAAGTGCCTCGTCAAAAGTGTTATCGAATTTTTAGTATAACTCTTGACCGGAATAGCTTCAAGCTTCCCTGTTATTTCATCATAATAGAATCCAAGTGGTATTTCTCCATCTTCAATTGAAATTGGAATTGTTACCTCCATAATGCTATCGGCGTAACCACTTCCATTCTCAATTTGAATAAGTGGGGTTATAGGGTTGAAATACTCTCCAAGATTATGATTTGTTATTACAGCAGTTGTAATTTTGAATGTTTTTGAAGAAGAATAACTGCCCTCGGGAACCATTATCTCCATGCCGTCAATTTCACTTGAAGGATCATCAACAACAACAGTTCCTCCTGATGAAGAAACTGACTCACTCGCTACTTCTACTTCATCTTCGATCGTTAAATTCTTGCTGGGCTTCTCTTTTCCTGCAAAAAACGACTCGCACGACCAGAATATACAGGATAAAATAATTGCCGAAAAAGCGATTAATGTTATTAATCTGCTTTTATTTACTGAAGTTTCCATTTTACTTAATTTTATATTCCAACCTCTTTTTTGTAGATTAGATACAATTTAAGAAAAAGATGAATATAAATCAATTTGGGAACGAAATATATTAATGGTAAAGTGGTTGTAGTAAATTTGTTATGGTCTACAAATTATTCGTTCTCCAAACCTTCGACAGGCAGGATAAAGTTCTTTTCATTGACAAAACGAAGCAAAAAGCAAATTATTTATAAACGAAATTGTATCGTATTTCTATACATTAAACCTGAAATGCATAATATCCCCATCCTGAACTACATACTCTTTACCTTCAATGGCTATTTTACCTGCTTCACGACACGCCGATTCCGATCCTAATCTAACATAGTCAGCGTATTTTATTACTTCAGCCCTGATAAAACCCCTTTCAAAATCAGTATGAATAATCCCTGCTGCTTTCGGTGCTTTAATACCTTTTGTAAATGTCCATGCCCTGCTCTCATCAGCACCGGTAGTAAAGTATGTTTGTAAGTTCAGTAATTTGTATGCTGAATGAATGAGCTTATTTACACCCGGCTCATCAAGACCTAAATCTTCAAGGAACATTTGTTTTTCTTCGTATGTTTCCAAATCAGCTATGTCTGCCTCTGTGGCAGCTGCAATAACCAATATCTCTGCTTTTTCATCCCTTACTGATTCCCTGACTGCTTCTACATATTTATTGCCGGTTTTTGCCGATCCTTCATCCACATTACACACATACATGACTGGCTTGCTTGTCAGAAGAAAAAATGAATCAACAATTTCTTTTTCTGTTTCTGAAAATTCTATAGAACGGGCCGACTTACCCTGTAACAATGTTTCTTTTATCTTCATTGCTACCTCATAAGTCCTTTTGGCTTCTTTGTTGCTTGCATCTTTAAGTTGCCTCTGAGCTTTTAGAATTCTGTTTTCTACTGTCTCGAGATCCTTAAGCTGCAATTCTATGTCTACTACATCTTTATCCCTTACCGGATCTATCGATCCGTCAACATGGGTGATATTATCATTATCAAAACACCTGAGTACATGCAAAATGGCATCTGTTTCCCTGATGTTTGCCAGAAATTGATTGCCAAGTCCTTCTCCCTTGCTGGCCCCTTTTACCAAACCGGCAATATCTACTATTTCGACAGTTGTTGGTATAACTTTTTTAGGATTATCTATTTCCGCAAGCTTTATCAACCTGTCGTCAGGAACTGTTATTACTCCTACATTCGGCTCTATTGTGCAGAAAGGAAAGTTTGCTGATTGTGCCTTTGCACTTGACAGACAGTTGAAAAGGGTTGATTTTCCAACGTTAGGCAACCCTACAATACCACATTTTAATGACATATGTTAATTTTTTGGTGCGTCAAAATTACTTTTTCTTTTTGAAATGGAAAGAATGAACATTTATTTAAAACAAATCATATCTTCGTTTTTTTAATTTTTCGACTGAATTTTAATGAACGGGAAACACCTTCACATTATATCTTTTAATGTTCCTTATCCTGCCGATTATGGAGGAGTTATTGACGTATATTATAGGTTGAAGGCTCTTAAAAAGGAAGGTGTTAAAATTCATCTGCATTGTTTTGAATATGGCAGGGAAAGCGCTAAGATTCTTGAAGATATTTGTGAATCAGTTAATTATTACAAAAGATCAATGTCTTTCCTTAATCATTTTTCTAAACTACCTTTTATAGTTAAGTCCCGCTCTGATAATTCTTTACTTGCTGATTTGTTGAAAGACGACTATCCTGTTCTTTTCGAAGGTCTTCATAGTTGCTATTTCCTTAATAATCCCAAACTTAAAGATCGTTTGAAAATTGTAAGATGCCATAATATTGAGCATCACTATTATAATTCACTATCCAAAAATACTGCTTTTGGTACTTTACGTCTTTACTTCAATATTGAATCTTTTAAGTTGAAGAAATTTGAAAAGGTATTAAACTATGCTGATTATTTGACTGCAATATCAAAGGCTGACGAAGAATATTTCAGCACTAAATACGGAAAAACTTTCCTTTCTACACCTTGCCATCAGAGTG
>CAYUEI010000328.1:0-3213 GCA_964443445.1 uncultured Prolixibacteraceae bacterium
GACTATCCGGTATTTTCCTTGAAATGCCGGTCGATATAATCGTTAATGTCTTTAGCCTTATAGAGGCATCGGCGACCAACATTCATGAAGGGTAATTCGCCCGATGAGCGCAGTTCACTCAGTTTCCTGCCCGATACTTTCAGCATCTGGCTTACTTCAAATGAAGTCAGCAGACGTTCGCTGAACAGTTTAGAAGCTTGCAGTACGATGTCTGCATTTGAGTCTTTCAGTGGCCGGTTTTTATTCTCAAGAATAGCAACCAGGCTTTCGTTACTTCTTATAAGCCTAAGGAAGGCTTCGGTTTCAATAGTTATCACTTCCATAATTGATCTTTTTTGTTTTCATCATCAAAATTGTTGATGACTAATCACAGTGCAAGTTTAGAAAAGTGATTTCGATTTCACAGGGGAGTCCCCGGGGTTCCCCCTGTACTTTTTTTGAAAATATTTTTAATGAATATTGATTATCAACAGATTAAAGAATAAAAATTTTCAAAAGTGCCTATTTTACAGGGGGAAGAAGGGGAAAACACTAAATACCCATTTCTAATTATCTGAAAAAGAATCTCTTTTAAATTGACTTTTTTTCAATAAATCTGTTAAGCGTTCTAAAAAGGTCGCAGGGTTTCCCCTTTCATAAAGTTTGGATATAGTTTTTTGGGGGTTTTTAATTTCTTCACCAAACATTGATGTCACAAAATTGATACACTCACTTTTGGTAATAGGGCGACCATCTTTTAAAATTACATTTGAATTAAACAGTGCAAGGGATATTTCAACAAGATCAATTTTGTAACCTGTCCACTTAATGTTTGCAGGAGTTGCTGAAGGTAAAGACTTTTTCAACTTATTAAATATTTTTTCCGTTATCTCCTTTTGCAATGTGACAAAACTGGAAATTGTTTGTTTACATTTTGCAGTAACCATTTCCTGTGTAGTTTCGATACCCCTTAAATTGCTTATTGAAAGATTTTTTTTAAACAGTAAATTTTCAGATATAATAAATTCTTCCATAATATCTTCAATCTGCATTATTATGCCATTTATATAATTCTCAGGATCGATTTCCAAACTTGAAATTACAATACTTATTTCTTTAATGGCACTATGATACATACTGATCAGGTCGTCTTCAAATTCAGCCAGGGTTAATGTGTCATTGTACGTAAAAAAGTTCCAGCCATCATCATCTCTAACGATTTCAACTTTTGCTTTCAGAAGGTCATGTAATAACTCTCCAACGTTGTCTTCTACAATTTGCATTTTTGTTTTTTTTAAAGATTAATATTTATAAAAATTAAATTATTTCGGGGCAAAAATATTAATGTATACTATTTTCAACATAAAAAATGCCCTTTAAGTGATTTGTTTTTTATGAACTATCTACTTAAAGGGCATAAAGTGCAAGATTATGCCGTTAAAGCAAAATTCTTATCGTTCGAAAAGAGCCCTAAAGCTGCATTTTGGAAGAAAATAAATACCCTCACTGTTTGTCCTTCCGGAAAAGGCAGTACAATTTCGGCACTTCCATCTGCGCGTGTTACACCAACCGGATTGAAAGCAATGGCATTATCACCTGCTATTGCCACTATCCTCAGGATGTCGTCGGCTGCAGCCATGAAATTGCCTGAATTATCGGTCCAGTTGATAGTTACCCCGCGAGGGACGGCAACGTTTCTTTGAACCGTAATGTTATCAGGCAAAGGCAAGCTCCCTACTGACATAACCATATTCTCATTATCAGCAAGTGGCAGGTCAGGATCAACATTCCTGAAGTTCGTGCTGATGAATACGTTACTTCCGGTTTTTTGAGTTGCCCGTTTGCTCCATATTGGACGGACGACAGAACCTAAAAGAGCGCTTGAGAGCTTCACTAATTTGCGGAAGGTTTTTCTTGTTGCCTGCTGCGATTCAGTGTTTGGATTACTGTAACTTGTGGCTTTGCCCCTGAGGTAACTGATACCTTTCCAGCTTGCGCCTACTACTGATCCTACGGTGCCTGAGACACCTCCGAGGATACCTTGATTGATTGTTCCCATAATTTAAAATTTAAAATTGTAATTGATTGATTAAAAAATAATTCACTAAATGATCAAAATTGGATAAGACCTGATCCTGCGTGTGCACACTGAGGCAGGAAGGGGTCATTTCTTATCCCATTTCTTTTTGATCCACGCCACCAGGATGGCTGAGAGCAAGCCACTGACCAAACTGATCAGAGCTTCGAGGGTGTTCACTATGGATGCCGGCATTTCTGCGGCAGCCATTGCTGTCCCGGGTATCATCATTGCGACACCCAGACTTGACAGCGATCCGATTAAAAAATTTCCTAAGTTTTTCATACTCATTTAATTTGTTTTTTTAATTGTTGTATGGAACTCACATGTTGAACCAACCACATATTGTACTGATTGCATCATGTTCGTTTCATACATAAAAATTTAAATACAACCGAAAATTAGGGCTGAAGGCAGAGGTGACCAAAAAAAAGGAGGGGTGCGAAACGAATTGCACCTCAAAGCACGCACCTGCGTGATTACTCGTGATATTCGTTTAAACAAATTTGGAATTTGTTCGAAAACCGTGATTTGGTTAGTATCATTAGAATAAATGACAGGTGAAATTACTACTGGAGTTAATTTCGGATGGCAACTACATCAATCGTACCTGAAACGGATTTCCTATCAATTTCGTGAAATGAAAAAGGGTCGATGGACGGAGGAGGTACGGAGGAGGTACGGAGGAGGTGGTGCCTTGGTGTAGGGAAGTCCTACCCTAAAATTGGTACACAGTATTTGCTTTCATTTCTTCTTCCGGATAAAATAAAAGCTTCTGATGGCTTATTACACTTTCGAATACTACTTAAATCATTTTCATATAAAGAAATTTTGTTGTTTCTAATAGTGTTTACTTTTTTTAGGATTAGACAGTGATTCATTTGCCAGAATCGGGAATAGATTTGCGATGAATACAGGAACTGTCTGGACATAAGAGCAGTATGAAAACCGAGATATTTACCATGTAAGTAAAATAAATTACAAATTATTTTGTTAATTAATTATAAAAAAATATATTTAACAAAAATTTGAACTAACAAAACTTCTTGTAAGCATGCCTAATTGGGTGGATAAACCAACGTTTATTTGGGTTATAAACAAATTGAACTAAACCGCCTTAACGGCAGTAGCTTTACATTCTGCAAAAAACGTCTTAA
>CAYUEI010000329.1:0-3183 GCA_964443445.1 uncultured Prolixibacteraceae bacterium
AATGAAAATTTTTATATGATACTTAAACTTTATAACTATTTTTAAGTCTTATTAGCATGAAACGAACATGGTTGGATACAATTACAAAAGCTATTGTATTTTGTCATGGGAGTTACATCCGACTTTTTAAAAATAAATTATTACCGGATGAAACAATTTAGGTTATGAAAATACGAAGTTATGTAGGGTTGTTGTTATTATTTTATACTGTTATAGTTTTTTATAGCTGCGACTCAAAGAAAGAAGAAGGGAAAAAAGCAAATCAGGGACAAAGGAACAGGGCTGTTCCTAAAGTAGATGCATACGTTGTATCTCCCTCAATGCTTGTTAATCAGATTTCAGTTTCTGGCTCCCTGGTGCCGTTTGAGGAGGTTGAGCTTCGCAATGAAGTGCCGGGCAGGGTTGTAGGATTAAACCTTCCTGAAGGAAAGTTTGTAAAAGGGGGAACTCTTTTAGTGAAGATTTTCGACGATGATCTGCAGGCTAACTTAAGCAAGTTGAAAAGTCAGCTTGCCATTCAGGAGAAGATACTGGAACGACAATCAGAGTTAGTTAAAATAAACGGAATCAGTCAGAACGATTACGACCAGCTTTCGTTGCAGGTAAATTCCCTTAGGTCAGATATTGAAGTTGTCAAAGCACAGATACGCAAGACCGAGGTACTCGCTCCTTTTGATGGAGTGATAGGTTTAAGGAATATTAGTCCGGGGGCTTTTATTCCTTCATCAACGCTTCTTGCAACAATCAGGATGGAAAACAAGCTTAAGCTAGATTTCAGTGTTCCGGAGAAATACAGTGGCATGATAAATACCGGGATGAGTGTGAAATTCAGCCTTCAGGGGGGTGCTTCAAAATACAATGCTTCGGTTATGGCCACTGAAAAAGGGATAGAGGCTTCGACCCGAAACCTGAAGGTTAGAGCTTTAGTTGATAATCCATCAAAAGAATTAATTCCGGGGGCATATACAAATGTTGAGTTACTTCTGGGAGAAAACAACAATGCGTTATTAATTCCTACTCATTCAATTATTCCTCAGGAAAGAAGTAAAAGTGTTATAGTTGCCAAAAACGGCAAAGCTCACTTTGTTCAAATAGAAACAGGCATAAGGACAACTGAGACAATTGAAGTTTTATCGGGAGTTCAACCCGGAGATACAGTTATTATTTCCGGAGTGTTGTTTCTTAAAGAGGGTGTACCACTGAGCTATTCCAACATTAAAACAGGCTCGTTATGACCATTTCTGATATTGCTTTAAAGAGGCCAATCGGAGCAACGGTACTTAGCCTTTTCATTGTTCTGTTGGGGATAGTGGGCTTCAACTTTCTGGGAGTCAGGCTTTATCCAGCAATCGATCCGCCGATAATAACTGTTTCCACATCTTATACAGGTGCAAATGCTGAAATCATTGAATCTCAGATTACTGAAGTTCTTGAGCGTTCGATTAATGGTATTGAAGGGGTAAAATCAATTTCTTCATCATCTTCTATTGGGTCAAGTTATATAACTGTTGAATTTGAACTTGATGCTGACCTTGAGAAAGCAGCAAATGATGTCAGAGACAAGGTTTCTCAGGCAACACGGCGATTGCCGCAGGACCTTGACGCTCCGCCAACAATAACTAAGGCCGATGCCAATAGTGAGCCTATCATGATGCTTATTGCGCAAAGCACAATGATGAATGCCATGGAGCTAAGTGAATATGCTGATAATGTGCTTCTTGAGAAGTTTCAGACCATACCGGGGATTAGTTCAGTCTCTATTTTTGGAGAGCAGAAACCTGCAATGCGTTTATGGATTGATCCTGAAAAGCTGGCAGCAAGAAATCTTACTATAGCTGATGTTACCTCAGCGTTAAGCAGGGAAAATGTAGAAACACCTGGAGGAAAGATAAGGGGAAATCTGACGGAACTGACAATCAGAACATATGGCAGGCTTGTTACTGAAGAAGATTTTAATAATCTGATTGTTAAGCAAACCAATAATCAAATAATAAGGTTCAGCGATATTGGAGAAGCTGTGCTGGGTCCCCAGAATGAAGAAATGGGTGCTACAGTTAACGGTGTTAATGGAGTTACTCTTGCACTGGTGCCACTACCGGGAGCCAATACAATTGAAATTGCAGATGAATTTCATAAGAGGCTGGAACAGATAAAGCAAAACCTTCCCGACGGGATGGAGCTTAAGATAGGTCGTGACCGCTCTGTGTTTGTAAAAAATTCAGTGAATGATGTGGTTGAAACCCTGTTAATTGCAATATTATTGGTAGTTATCATTATTTTCTTGTTCTTCAGGAATATTGTTATTGCGCTCAGACCTTTGATAGATATTCCGGTTTCACTGATAGGAACCTTCTTTGTGATGTATCTTTTTGGTTATTCCATTAATGTGCTTACGCTACTGGGTATTGTACTTGCCACAGGGCTGGTTGTTGACGATGGTATAGTGGTTACTGAAAACATTTTTAAAAGGATAGAAAAGGGGATGGACAAATGGAAGGCTGCTTCCGAAGGTACTAAAGAAATATTCTTTGCAGTTATATCAACATCGCTGACGCTGGCAATAGTGTTTATTCCGGTGATTTTTCTTTCAGGATTTACCGGCAGGCTTTTCAGGGAATTTGGGATTGTAGTGGCAAGTGCCATTCTCATTTCTGCATTTGTTTCGCTTACTCTTACGCCTGTTTTAAATGTAAAGTTAGGAGGATCACTATCACACCATTCGAAGTTTTATCTAAAATCTGAATCATTCTTTGTGGCAATGGAAAATGGCTACAGGAAAGCATTGAAAGCGTTTATTGGTCATAAATGGGCTTCATTTTCAATACTTGGAATCTGTATTCTTATAATATTTTTTATAGGAGCAAATATAAAATCGGAGCTTGCCCCGATGGAAGATCACAGCTTTATCAGAACATCGATAACCGCGCCTGAAGGGACTGAATTCTCCACTACTCAGAAAATAACTGATGCAATATCTGAAATGCAGATGAATGATATACCAGAGCTGGAATATGTTTTGACTCGTTACGGGGGGTTTGGTGGAGGCTCAAGTAATTCGGGTTTTGTAATGACGATGTTAACCGAGCCTGATAAGAGGGATAGATCACAACAAGAGATTTATGAAGAATTGTCAAAGAAATACAGTCAGATTTCAGGAGCAAGGGTAATTGCAAGTCAGGAGCC
>CAYUEI010000330.1:0-3181 GCA_964443445.1 uncultured Prolixibacteraceae bacterium
TGATAGAAGAAAAAGGAAAGTTTTCAATCACATCGCTTTATCTCAGGCTGGCTGAGAAGTACACAATTAATGGTTGGGTTGATGATTCTGAATTTTGGCTTGATCTTGGCAAACCGGGACAAATTGAAATAGCTGAGAAGTATTTATCAGGCTTATAAAATGCCCATTATCTTCAATACTTCGCTGAACCCGCTTTCTTCGTTGGTCTTTTCAGTACATGGAAAAAAATCCTTCAGGTGATCGGGCGAATTGCCTAAGATATAAGGATGCTTAACAAATTCGAGCATATCAAGATCGTTGAAATCATTACCAATGCCGATAGTGTTTTCATGTTCGACATTCAAATAATTACAGAGCCATTTAATGCCGTGGCCTTTGGAAACTGTGTCAGGAAATATTTCAATCCAGATATAGTTTTTATCTACAGGAGAGGTTGTTCTAATGACCTTAACACCTGTGATAGCTGACAATATTTCTGATTTTATACTTTCAAAAAGTTGAGTGTCATTAGGAATGATAGCCATAATCTGACCTGCCTCCGAAGGCTGGTTATCGGGTGTTAGCGGAGCATGGTCGCCTTCATGCCGGTTAAGGTAATCGGTGAATTCGGAGCAAGGGCCTGTACCTTCATAATAAACGAAAATATTGTTTCGGGGTATTGGTTTATAAATAAAGAAGTTAAGCTTTAAGACAAGCATAAAATCAATTAAATCCTTCAACATATGGTTCTTGAAACATTCAAAAGTAAGGATTTCATGCTTTTCCCAGTCATACACTCCCCCACCTGAAGAAAATACAATAAAATCGAAAGGATGGTCAGGATTAAGAACTTCATTAACCTTGTGCATACTTCGTCCGGTCGCTGCCACCCTGATAAAATTCCTATCGCCCAATGATTTAAGTGATAAAACATCGGTTGATGAAATCATCTTTTCATTGTTGAGAATAGTACCGTCAAGGTCAGTAGCAACTATCATTCTCTTTCCGTCAGCAGAAATCATTGTTTTGAAAATTGAATTTTTGCCACCAAAATATAGAACTTTACTGACATAATTTATATAAAATGTCAAATCGACAGCATTTTTTTTATGGCACATACTTTGAACAGAAAGGGCATGATAAATCAGATTAATAACGTAAAATATAAGAACCATGTCAAAAGGTAAAATTGGAGTAACGAGTGAAAATCTATTCCCTATAATCAAGAAATTCCTTTATTCTGACCATGAAATCTTCTTAAGAGAGATCATTTCCAACGCAGTAGATGCGACCCAGAAGTTGAAGACATTGGCCCTTAAGGGTGAGTATGTTGGAGAGGTTAATGACCTTAAGGTGATAGTAAAAGTTGACAAGGACAAAAAGACCATTTCTGTATCTGACTCAGGTATTGGGATGACTTCTGAAGAAGTTAAGAAATACATCAACCAGATAGCATTTTCGGGGGCAAACGATTTCCTGGAAAAATACAAGAACGATGCAGCTGCAATAATTGGTCACTTTGGGTTGGGATTCTATTCGTCATTCATGGTTTCGGATAAGGTTGAAGTAATTACCAAATCATACAAACAGGATTCAGAAGCTTGCTACTGGAGTTGTGACGGTACACCGGAATACACATTAAATTCATCACAGCGTGAATCAATTGGTACAGATATCGTTATGCATATTTCAGAAGAATCCAAAGAGTTTCTTGAAGAAGACAGAATAAAAACACTGTTGGAAAAATATTGCAAATTTTTGCCTGTGCCTATCATCTTCGGAAAGGAAAAGGAATGGAAGGACGGCAAATATGTTGATACAGAGAAGGATAATCAGATCAATGAAACAGAGCCTGCCTGGACAAAGAAACCAACAGATTTGAAAGATGAAGATTATAAGGAATTTTACCGTAAGCTCTACCCGGTTTCAGATGAGCCCTTGTTCAACATACACCTAAATGTAGATTATCCGTTCAAGCTGACAGGTATTTTATATTTTCCTAAGATTAAGAACACCATTGAAATACAAAAGAATAAAATACAGCTATACAGCAACCAGGTGTTTGTAACTGATCATGTTGAAGAAATAGTACCTGAATTCCTTACATTGCTTCATGGAGTGATTGACTCACCGGACATTCCGTTAAATGTTTCGCGTTCTTACCTTCAGAGCGACCATAATGTAAAGAAAATTTCTTCACATATCACAAAGAAAGTGGCTGATCGTCTGGAAGAGATATTCAAGAATGACAGGGCAGATTTTGAAAAGAAATGGGATGATTTGAAGATATTCATGGAATACGGAATTCTTTCAAACGAAAAGTTTGCAGAAAAAGCTAAGAAATTCTATCTGTACAAGAATACCGACGATAAGTATTTCACTATAGAAGAGTACGAGAATATCATCAAAGAAAACCAGAAGGATAAGGATGACAATCTTATTCATTTGTATGCCAACAATAAAGAAGAGCAGTACACATTCATTTCCGCTGCCAAAACCAAGGGCTACGATGTTCTTTTGATGGATAGTATACTTACAGCACCTTTGATTAATAAATTCGAGCAGGAAGATTATAAAAAGCGATATACAAGGGTTGATTCAGATGTAGTTGACAGATTGATTGTCAAGGATGACAAGGAAAAATTAAAACTATCTGAGGAAGAAAGAGAAGAGTTGGAGCCTGTATTCAGTGCCGTAGCACCAAAGGGAGAAGCCAATTATTATGTGACATTTGAAGATTTGGGAGCAGAAGCACAACCAATGGTAATCACTCAGAATGAATTTATGAGAAGGATGAAAGATATGGGAGCCATTCAGCCGGGGATGAACATGTACGGGGCATTGCCTGACAACTACAATCTGGTTGTGAACGTTTCACATCCGCTTGTAAAACAGGTAATAGAAGCCAAGAAAAGCACTCTTTCACCTGAACTGTCAGAATTGAATTCAAAAATAAAATCTTTGAATGAAGAAAAGACTGCGCTTGAAAAGCTAAAGGAAGGCAAGAAGGAAGATGAAATTGCTGCTGAAGAAAAAGAAAAGCTAAAAGAAGTGAACAATGAGTCGGGAGAGCTGGAAAGGCAGAAAAAAGAAAAGCTTACTGAATTTGGGAAGGACAACAAACTTGCCAGGCAACTTGTAGACCTGGCATTACTTGCAAACAACATGCTTAAGGGTGAAGCTTTGGATCAATTTGTGAAAA
>CAYUEI010000331.1:0-3173 GCA_964443445.1 uncultured Prolixibacteraceae bacterium
AAAAAAAACCCGGCTTTACACCCGGGTTCAGATAATATTTTTTTGTTATCACTCCGCCGGGAATAATTCAGGTAATAATAAAACCAAAAAACAAATAACCCATTGTATGAGCCATAACCAATTCGTTTAATAATTTCTATTTATTCTCAATTCTCTTACGGTATTGCATTGCCGCAAAAATAATAATTTTTTTCCAGTGCCGAAAAATAATTAAAAACAATACAATAAGATGAAAATGTATTTATTTTTTTAATTTTCTTTAATTAAAAAGCTGTATTAATTTGCTTATAATTTGTATAAATCGCTTTGTTTCATAAGGTCTACCTCATGTTTCTGAAGTATATCTATACATTTTTGAACATTTGTCGGTCTTATTACAATATTCGCAGAAACATCAGTTGAAAACGCATATAGATACTCAATTTGAATATCTGAACTTTCTAAGATGTCAAGAATTCTTGATAATGCTCCCGGTTGATTGGGACATATTACACAAACTACATCAGTTAAACTGCTTGAAAAGTTATTTTGTTTTAAAAGTGTAATTGCCCTGTCAGGATCAGAAACTATTACCCTTAAAATTCCAAAATCACTAGTATCTGCAATACTTAAAGCAGTCATATTAATCTTGGCATTACCTAATATTTTAGAGACTTCACTTAATCTCCCGCATTTGTTTTCCAGAAATACTGAAAGCTGTTTTATTATCATGTTGGTAGTTTTAAAAAATTCTGTTATCGATTACTCTTTTTGCCTTTCCTGCTGAACGTTCAATAGTTTTTGGCTCAACAAGTTGTACTGTTACAGATATACCTAATGTGCTTTCAAGTTGATGTTTGATTTTCTTGCTCAGGTTTTGTAACTCACGTATTTCATCCGAGAAGAATTGCTCCTGCACTTCAACCTGTACTTTAAGTGTGTCAAGATTTCCTTCCCTGTCGATTATTAACAGGTAATGAGGTTCGGTTTCACTCATGTTGAGCAGTACACTCTCTATTTGTGACGGGAATACATTAACACCCCTGATAATTAACATATCATCACTCCTTCCTTTACATTTCTCCATCCTGACCAAAGTTCTACCACATTCACATTTATCGTAAATGAGTCGTGTAAGGTCTCTTGTACGGTAGCGCAATAAAGGAATTCCTTCTTTTGTTATCGTTGAGAAAACGAGTTCGCCTATTTCTCCGGGATTAACGGGTAATAAAGTTTCAGGGTTTATTATTTCCGGAACAAAATGATCTTCATTGATATGCATTCCAGCCTGATATTCGCATTCGCAAGAAACCCCGGGTCCTACTATTTCACTTAATCCGTAAATATCAATAGCTTTTATCTTTAACTTTTCTTCTATTTCCCTCCTCATGTTTTCAGACCATGGTTCAGCGCCAAATATTCCTACCCTTAGTTTTAATTGAGATGGGTCGATTTTCATATCGTGTAATACTTCAGCAATATGCAATGAATATGAAGGAGTACAGCAAATAACTGTAGAACCAAAATCCTGCATTAACTGAATTTGTTTTTGTGTATTACCTCCCGAAATTGGAATTACAGCAGCTCCCAGATTTTCAGTTCCGTAATGAATTCCTAAACCTCCGGTAAACAATCCGTATCCATAGGCAACCTGAACCAAATCATTATTAGATACCCCCGCCATTACTAAACAACGGGTCACGTTTTCAGCCCACATGGAAATATCTTTTCTTGTATAGCCTACAACTGTTGGTCTTCCGGTTGTTCCTGATGAAGCATGAACCCTTACAATCTGACTCATCGGCACAGCAAATGAGCCAAAAGGATAATTGTCCCTTAAATCTGTCTTAGTAGTAAATGGCAGTTTACTTATGTCTTCTATTGATCGGATATCTTCAGGAGTAATTCCTGAATCCTGCATCTTTTGTCTGTAATAGGGTACGTTGTGGTAAACTCTTTTTACTGTATCAACTAATCTTTCTGATTGAATTTCTGACATTAAATCACGTGATGCGCACTCTGTTTTTTCATTCCAAATCATAATAGTCTGTATGTAAAAATGTATAAAAATATTAACCTGTAAGGATCGTCTTTGACAAACAACTGTCAAAGATAAATAGTATAATTGTTTTATTAATGCAGGTTATTAAAGTTTTTATTAAAATTATAATAAATAAATTTGCGTTAATTTATTTCTTTAAAACATATATTTATATGTTCTTCTGTATGTGTACTTTTTGAAGTAATCCCTCCTATAATTGTTGCGATTATTGAGCCTGGCAGGGCAATAATAATTGGATCTACCATTGATAATTTTGTCAATACTGTTTCTTTAACGATTGAGGTTTTTCCGAAAATCAGATTACATAACTGAAGGCTTGATGCTTCTTTTTCGTGAACAAAGAAGATCCAGAAAATGCCTAAAATTAATCCTGTTATCATTCCTGCGACTACTGCTTTAGTTGATATTTTTCTAAAGTACAAGGCTGAAACGTAGGCAGGAAGGAATGAAGCCGCACAAAGCCCGAAAAACATTGCTGTCCCTGTTGCTATAATTTGCATGCTTGCATCAAGCTTATTAGCCATAAATGCAATTAAAACACTTATGATAATGCCAACAAGGATACCCGACTTGGTAATCATTATAGAATTGCCTTTTTTCTCCATGGTCTTTTCATAAATATCTCGCCCGGCAGATGTGCCCATCGCGTGAAACTGAGAACTTAATGTACTCATGGCTGCAGCTATTAATGCAAGGAAAAATATTACTCCAAACCAACCTGGCATGAATTGCTTTATAAATGCAGGCACAATTTTATCATTTCCACCTGATGATATTATTGCAATGTTTCCAGTTTCATTGAAAAAGAAAACATTTGAAAGGGCACCCAAAATAAAAGCTACACCGGTCATCATTAAAATGAAGATACCCCCCGAAAGTACAGCGCGATTTAATTCCCTATTACTTTTCACCGTCATAAAACGCACTATTAGTTGTGGTTGGGCAAGAACACCAATTCCTACGCCCATTACTATAGTACTGACTAAAGACCACCATACAGGTGAACCCATAATCGGCATAGATGTCCAGCCATTGAATCCTCCCTTTATTAATTTTTGACACTGTTCCTGAACTTCGGGTTTATCAAAAAGAACACTTAACTGAGTATGGGCACTAGTTATTCCTCCTAGTT
>CAYUEI010000332.1:0-3163 GCA_964443445.1 uncultured Prolixibacteraceae bacterium
CAACTGAAGGATTGAATGATTCTCAAATTCAAAAGTTAAATGTAATCTTTACAAACCTCAATGAATCAGGTTATTCATATACTTTCAGCAGTGGACAGGAAATATCACTCAGAGATGGGGTTTATGCAATTTCCTGCTCAGGCATCGAGGACTCTCCGTTTGCATTAGATCTCACATCTAACATTAAAATAGAAGGAGCCGGCGATTCAAAAAATCTGGTTTTCAACAAAGTAACTATATGGCCATTTGATGATGCAACTATTGTTAACGGCAACGCTGCCTATAAAGGTTTGCTTTTCACAGGAAATATCTATAACGAAAAAGCCAAAAGCCATCTTGTTGGTAAAAATATGGCAAGCATTCAGGTTCCAATGAATCCGGGAGAAAAGCTTACTGTTGGATATTACTATTCAGCAAAATTCTCTATCGCCGGAGGTGATACAATAATCACTACAAGCGGAAGTACCAGTAAATTTGAAAGTGTTGTTTATGCCTATCCCGGAACTGAAGCCGGATATATCACCATTGGATTGGGAGCAGGAACATCATATTTTACTGATTTCATTATAAGCAAAACCAGTCCTTTTAAGGAAATTATCACTGTTGGAACAGATAAAGATTTTCAAACAATTAACGAAGCTCTTGAAGCTGTTCGTTCAATGGAACGCCCAAATAATGAAAGGGTAAAGATAATGATTGACCCGGGCAACTATGAAGAAATGCTTGTAATTAACGTTGCTAACGTTTCATTTATCAATGCTGCCAATAATCCTAATATAAAACTTAAGAATAAAGGTGCTGACATTGATGAAAATGCAGTAAGGATAACTTCTTATTATGGTTGTGGTTATAATTACTACAGTATGGGTTCTAACCAAAAATGGAACAGCGAAATATTAAGAGTCAACAAGGAAAATGGGTATATCAGTTATGTCAATACTGGTGCAGGTACCACAAACGGTTCTTACTGGAATGCAACTGTAGTAGTTGATGCTTTGGGATTTGAAGCTTCAGACATCATTTTTGAAAACTCATTCAACCAGTATATTTCCAAAAAGGAATCAGAAGATGTTGTTGTGGAATGGGCAGTTGGCGGAAAAGGCAAAAGGCCAACTGATCAGGGGAATACAGCTGTTCAGGGAAAGAGCTTTGTTGAAAGGGCTGCTGCTATTGCTTACACTAAAAACGGTGATAAATCAATACTTAACAAATGCCGTATCATTGGGCGTCAGGATTCATTCTACGGGGCTGAAGGGGCAAGAGTCGTTGCTTACCAGAGCTCGCTCATGGGAGGAACTGATTATATTTTCGGAGGAATGACCCTCGTTGCTTATCAATGCGACTTGGCAATGAATACAAGTGAAAACAAAGATGATATCTCATATATTACTGCTGCTCAGCAAACTACTGCCCGCGGATATTTAATGTATGAATGTAGAATCACCTCTGCAATCCCCGGAATCGAAACTGCATCTCTTTACCTTTCAAAACCCGGAGCATTAGGCCGTCCATGGCTGGGTACTACCAGTGAAGTAGTTTATTATAAAACCACTATCGACAGCACTAACTCACCGGGATTTGAAGGCAAATCAATGATCCAGGAAGCTGGATGGAATTCAACACTTGGAGGTCCTTCCGAGAAATGTTATGAATTTGGCACAATAGAAATGTCAGGTGAAGATAATTCTTCAAAACGCTTAAGCTGGTCAAAAATACTTTCTGAACCAACTCTTACTGACGGAACTGAAATTACAACATTCAATTTCACAAAAGGAACTGACGGATGGGATCCGATTCCGGCTCTTGCTGAACCATTGTTTTCTGAATTTGTAGTAGAAAATATTGTTGTTGGAACTATCGATTCACCGGCTGACTATACATGTAATCTCAGAATGAGATGGGACGCTTCAAAAGTATATCTGTCATTTGACATCACTGATGATGTGATTGTTAACTCAGGAACCAGTTATCAGGTTGATAACCTTGAAGTTTATTTTGACATCGATAATTCAAAGAATATTCACTGGCCTCGTAATGGAGTATGGGTTTCAAACGATCAAACATACGACAAAAACGATTACCAGTTCAGACTTGTTCCTGATGTTGATTTCAGTGTAAACAACTCATTCAAAGGAGCTATTCAAACTTATGCCAGGACAGCTGAGGGATACACCTTTGATCTTGTCATTCCATGGGATTCTCTTATGAAAGGATTTGTTCCTGCAGAAGGTACCTTAATTGGCTTTGACGTTCTTGCCAGCGATAACGATGTTTCTGCTTCAGATGCAAACCGCAATCAGATAACTCTGATTTCTCCGACTGCTTTCCCATTTAATGACCCCTCATTATTTGGAACTTTCAAGTTTGAAAGCATGGGACTATTTTCAATTATACCTGACGAAACAGCTCCCGGAATAGCTTCTAATCTTAAAGCAACTGCCGACAAGAACACAGTTACATTGACATGGGATAATGCAACTGATAATATAGCAATTCTCTATTATAATGTATATCAAAACAATACACTTATCAAAGAAAAGCTTTATCCAAATCAGGATAAAAATTCATTAAAAATAAAAGAGCTGGCAGATGGAGATTATACATTTTCACTTGAAACTGTAGATAATTTTGGAAATGTTTCTTCATCAAAAGCTTCGGTTAGTGTTACAATAAAAACTACTTCAGCTAACGTAATGCAAACCGGCATATCAGTCTATCCAAATCCTGCAGAAAAAATATTAAATATCAAAGGATTGGATAGTTTTGAAAGAATTGAGATCATAGGAGTTTCAGGAAATATTGTCAAAAGTATCTCCGGTTCATCACTAGTTGACGTAACTGAACTACCGGGTGGCTCATACATTATAAAGGTAATATCTGAAAAACAGATATATACCAGTAGGTTTATCAAGAAATGATTTCTTACAGTTAACCGGACCAAGTGATAAATAAACTATCATAATGGGCCGGTTAACTTCTCATTTTCAATTATTTCTTAATAAGAATATCCACATATTCTGAAGAATTTATAAAGTTTAAACATTTAAAAGACCTGCCAGATTATAAAATTCTGTCAGGTCTTAATTTTTATATGTTGCCAAGAAAATATCTACCTACCTCTTCCGAAGCAAACAGGCACCAGAGAGCCATCAAATACCATAAG
>CAYUEI010000333.1:0-3158 GCA_964443445.1 uncultured Prolixibacteraceae bacterium
TAAGAGGAACTACGTTTACTAAATACAAACAGTTTGTCCAGAATTGCTTTAATATCTGTCCCCGGCAGGCATTACATGCGAAAACACTTGGATTTAAACATCCGGTGACGGAAGAAGAAATGCTTTTCGACTCAGAAGTTGCTGAAGATATGAAGCAGCTGATTGATAAATGGAGAAACTATTTATTAAGCAGAAATGAATAAATTTGAGGAATAACAAGATAATTTAATATTAAAAATGAAGAAGAATATCGCAGTAATATGTGGTGGAGATTCATCTGAATACGTTGTCAGTATTAAAAGCGGAAAGAATATTTTTGATAACATCGATCAGGAATTGTATGTACCATGGTTAATCCGTATGCGCTTTGATGAGTGGATTGTTATTGATGGAGAAAATAAAATAACTGATGTTGATAAAAGTGACTTTAGCTTTATCGTTGATGGTGTTAAAATCAAGCCCGATTATGCATTTATAATGATACATGGAACGCCCGGTGAAGATGGTGTTTTACAGGGTTATTTCGACTTATTGAGGATACCGTATTCTGCTTCAGGAGTATATGCTTCGGCATTAACATTCCATAAGTTCTATTGCGATAATTTTCTTAGGGCGCAAGGTGTAAAAATGGCTAAAGCTGATTATTTCCAAAGAGGTGATAAAGTAAATCCATCTGATTTGGTTAAGAAATACGGGCTGCCAATGTTTATTAAACCAAGTGCAGGAGGATCAAGCTTTGGGGTTACAAAGGTTAAAAATGAAGCTGAAATCGAGGGAGCTCTTGAGTCGGCTTATGCTGAAAGCAATGATTGTCTTGTTGAGGAATTTATTGAAGGCATGGAGCTTGCTGTTGGGGTTTGCGAACTTGATGGAGAAATTGTTCCATTCCTTCCAACTGAAGTAATTCCTAATGGAGAATTTTTTGATTTTGACTCAAAATATAAGGTTGGGGGTGCAACAGAAATAACTCCTGCCCGATTGCCTGAAGAAAAGATTAAAGAATGTCAGGAATTAACAGTCAGGCTTTATAAATTGATTGGTTGTCATGGAATTGTGAGAATAGACTTCATTTTGAAAAATGATATTTTCTATTTCCTTGAAGCTAATACTATTCCTGGTATGACTGAAACAAGTTTTATACCCCAGCAGTTAAATGCAATGGGAATGAAACTTAAGAAGGTTATTTCCAGTATAATTGAGCAGGATTTGAAAATGGTTAATAATTAATCTGTTGGTTTAAACTTTAGCTTGATCATTTTTTATAATTTTGATTCTCCTGAAAAGGAGTGTAAATCTTTTTATCCTTAATTAAATGGTTTCAAACAATAACAACAAACGAAGTTCTTCTTCCAAGATTGATCAGCTTAATGCTCAGTTTGGGAAAATTCCGCCACAGGCAATTGAAGTTGAAGAGGCTGTTTTAGGTGCATTGATGCTTGAAAGGGAAGCTTTCATTGGTGTTGCTGACGTATTAACAGAAGATTGTTTTTACAAAGATGAACACAAGGAAATTTTCAGAGTAATTAAGGACCTTTCAATGAAAGACCAACCCGTCGACCTTTTGATTGTAACCCAGGAATTGAAAAACAGAGGTTTGCTTGAAAAAGTAGGAGGCCCGCTTTATATCACTCAATTGACAAGTAAAGTAGCATCGGCTGCTCACCTTGAATTTCATGCAAGAATTATAGCCCAGAAATATATTCAAAGAGAACTTATTCGTTCATGTACTGAAATACAGACAAATGCGTATGACGATACTAAGGATGTAAATGATTTGATCAACGAAGCAGAATCAGCAATTTTCAAGATTTCTGAAGGAAATATTAAAAAAGAAACCCAGCCAATTAAGCCTATTCTAAAAGAAGCAATTCATTTGATAGAAGAAGCCAGTAAAAGAAAAGATGGCCTTTCGGGTATTCCTTCAGGTTTTTCTAAAGTTGACAGGATAACTTCAGGTTGGCAAAAGACCGACCTTATAATCATTGCAGCAAGGCCTGCTATGGGTAAAACTGCTTTTGTTCTTTCAATGGCCCGCAATATGGCCGTTGATTTTAAGAAGCCGGTAGCTATCTTTTCTCTTGAAATGTCATCTATTCAGTTAGTTAATCGTATGATTGCTTCTGAATCAGAATTAGGTTCTGATAAGATAAAAAAAGGCAATCTTGTAGGAGATGAATGGGATAGGCTTAACAAAGCAATCAGGAGGCTTGATGAGGCCCCTATCTTTATTGATGATACACCTGCCCTTTCTATATTCGAATTAAGGGCTAAATGCCGAAGGCTTAAAATGCAAAGCGATATTGGCATAATCCTTGTTGACTATTTGCAGCTGATGACAGCAGGATCTGATATGAAGGGAAGCAGGGAACAGGAAGTAAGTACTATTTCTAGGTCACTAAAAGCGATAGCTAAAGAGCTTGATGTTCCGATTATTGCTTTGTCGCAGCTTAACCGTTCAGTTGAAACAAGAGACGGAAGAAGGCCTCAGCTTTCTGACCTCAGGGAGTCAGGAGCTATAGAACAGGATGCTGATATGGTTATTTTTATTCACAGGCCTGAATATTATCAGATAACTGAAGATAACGAAGGCAACTCGCTTAGAAATGTTGCTGAAGTTATTATTGCAAAACATAGAAATGGAGCAGTTGGAGATGTCAGATTATCATTCAGAAAAGAACTTGCTAAATTCCTTGATCTTGATGAATATCCAACAGACTTTGACCCAAGGGCTTTGCAAACTTTTAGTTCGAAAATGAACGAAGATGGCCCTGAAGTTGTTAATTATCCGGCATATTCTTTATCGAGCCAGGTAAATCCTTTTGCAGAAGATAATGATGATGCTCCATTTTAGCATTTAAAACTTATTTAATATTGATGAAAAGGCTTCTATATATATTGATTTTATTTTTTGTGAGTAATTCAGTTTACTCATCATCTCTTTTGTTACCAATGGATAATACTCAAAAGAATCATTTAAAGGCTTATGGTATATCTTTCTGGACCCTTGAAAGGGATGTTGAAGTTAAATGGCTTTTAAATTATAGAGGTGGAAGTTTTCTAATCCCATATGCCAAGGAAATTGAAAATGAATGTTTGATCAGAGGTGTTAACTATGAAGTAGTTGCTGATGCAAAAGCTAATCAGATTGTAGAAGAAAT
>CAYUEI010000334.1:0-3150 GCA_964443445.1 uncultured Prolixibacteraceae bacterium
AAGTACATTGACATACAGTTTATTGTAAAAGGAGAAGAAAATATAGGGCATGTAACTTATAAGGGACAGGTGCCAACTGTCCCTTATAATTCAGAAAAAGATATAACTTTTTTCGATGGGGAAGTGAATATGCTGACCCTTAGAGAAGGTATGTTTGCTATTTTTTATCCTGATGACTTGCATCAACCGGGGATAGAGGTTGAAGAAAAAGCAATGGTAAAAAAGGTTGTGGTAAAAGTCAGAGTATAGCAGGAAAAGAAATAAAGTGATTTTCAATAATATAGTTTTTTGTTAATTACATTTTAGCTTTATAGGTAGGGTATTCTTTTATTTGAGGGTATTATAATAAACCTGAAATAAAATGAAGAAAAAGAATCTGACAATTCTTCGTGCAAATTACAATAATTTGACTCTTTACCTTGTTTTTAGCATTATTACACATCTTTTTTCAAGTCTGGAAGTGAACAACCGGATTATTAAAAGTATTAATTGATAATTAAATCAGTTAATATTGTACGTGTAAAGTCATATTTGATTAATTAATCAGATTAAATTGCATGATAATTGTTTGCTAAAATGATAAAAAAGTAACCCGTTAGGAGCATGAGAATAGCTAAGGTAGTTTTATTTATAGCGCTTTTATTTAGCTGTACTTTTTTAAAAGCACAGACTCAAGGAGGTGTGGCCCAACAGGATTATGATGCATTGGTGGCTATTTACACTGATTTGGACGGAGCTAACTGGACAGATAATATAAATTGGTTATCGGGAAATGTTTCAACTTGGTTTGGTGTAACTGTTACTAATGGCAGGGTAACCAAAATAGAATTATTCAATAATAAATTAAAGGGAAGGATACCATTCCAAATAAGAGATTTAACAGAATTGATCTCTTTAGATTTATCTAATAATGAAATTAGTGGAAGTTTACCTCCGGGAATTACAAATTTAATAAAACTTGAATCTTTATATCTTCTGGGAAATTTACTTGAGGGTAACATACCTTCAGACATTGGGGAAATTAAAGGATTGAGAAATATCTCTTTAGCAAGAAATCAATTTTCAGGTATTATTCCAAGTTCATTTTGGACACTAAAAAATCTTGTTTGGGTAGGTCTTTATTCAAATAAATTAGGAGGATTTATTCCCGAAGATATAGGTAATCTAACCAATCTGACGACGTTAAGACTTGAGCATAATCAATTTGATGGCCAACTTCCAAATAATTTGTGGAATCTGAAAAAATTAGGAAGGCTTCAATTATCATCAAATAGGTTTAAGGGGCAGATATTAAATAATATTGGAAACTTAAAAATTTTAGAGTATTTATATCTTGATGATAATCAATTTGAGGGTAGTATACCCGATTCATTATTTACTATAACAAGTTTATTTGAAGTCAGAATTGATAAAAATCAATTTACTGGAGTTATTCCTCCTGATATAAAGAATCTCACAAATTTAAGAGTATTTGTTGCACAATCGAATAAATTAAGTGGAAATATTCCTGATGAAATTTGTGGATTAAGAAATCTGGAGGAGTTGGATTTATCAATTAATAGTTTGGAAGGACAAATTCCCAATAGAATTGGGAATATTACTCTTCTTGAATCTTTTAAAATTAATTCGAATAAAATTTCAGGAACTATTCCCGATTCTTTCTGGAATTTGAAGCGACTTACTATTTGTAATATGTCTGACAATAACCTTTCAGGAAGTATTTCTGAAAATATAAGGAATTTAAAAAGGATAACTATTCTTGATTTATCATCGAATAATTTTAGTGAGACATTGGCCTCGGGTATAGGGGAATTAAGTAATCTTGTAACTCTTTTTTTAAACAACAATGATTTCACAGGTACTTTTCCTTCTACAGCAAATAATCTAAAGGCATTAAGGAATCTGAATATTAAAAGTAATAACTTTATTGATTTGCCAAAGTTAGATTCATTGATAGATCTTAATTCTTTTAATTGTGATTCGAACAAGTTTACTTTTGAAGACTTCCAGATCAATCAATTACTGCTTGGATCAGTTAAGGTAAGGTACAAATATCAAAAGAAATTTGGAGAGAAACGATTATTGTATGCAACAGACAATAATCCATTTTCGTTTAACATTGTCTGTGGCGGAACAGGTAATGTTTATACATGGTGGTATGGAAAAATTGAAAATGGTTCAAAAGGGAATTTGCGAGCAGGATCAACAGATACACTAAGTTTCGATCCTATAAAATATGAAGAAACAGGTTTTTATAAAGTAACAGTTACTAATAAGAACTTTCCAATTGATTTTGAATTAGAATCTGAAGATGTGCAGGTAATTGTTTCAGAAGATTGCATCAAACAGGATTCAATAAAGCTGACAGAACTTTTCAATGCCATGGGGGGAGACAAATGGATTCGTAAGGATAACTGGCTTACTAAGGGTTGTCCTATTGAAACATGGTATGGAGTTACTGTTGATGAATGTAATGTTACGAGTATAGTATTACCTGATAATAATGTTTTTGGCCGTTTGCCTGATACTATTATTGGCCGTTTCCCTAAACTTGAAGTTTTAAATTTATCAGGCAACGAAATAAATGGAGATATTCCTCATCAAATTACTGATTTAACATCGCTAAAGGTTCTTAATTTAAGCAATAATGGAATTGAAGGTGTAATTCCTTCTACTATTCGTGATATGGCTAATCTTAAATTTCTTGATTTAAGCCATAATCAAATGGATGGAATGATTCCTCAGGAATTGGGTTATGTATCTACACTTGAAGTGTTGAAGCTTAATAATAATCAATTCAGTGATGATATAAATGGAAGCATTTCTGATTTAGAGAACCTTGTTCATTTGGATATAAGTTACAATAAATTAGAAGGTAGTATTAACAAGACAATAGAGAAGATGATTAAGATAAAGCAATTTATTGCCAACAACAATAAATTGTCGGGCGTGATACCTTCAACAATTGGATTGCTTACAAGTCTTGATACATTGAGGTTGGAAAACAATCAATTTTCAGGTTCAATACCTCCAGAAATGGGGAATCTTTCCGATTTAATTTTCCTTGGGTTGTCAAATAATCAGCTTGCTGATAGCATACCTGAATCATTGTGGGGTCTTACAAACCTTGAGATACTGCTTCTTGGAGAT
>CAYUEI010000335.1:0-3147 GCA_964443445.1 uncultured Prolixibacteraceae bacterium
AAAACGGAAGTATTTCCGGACTGCGTACTTATGGAGGTTTTGAAGTAAGCTTAGGATGGGAAAACGGACAATTAGTAAAAATTGAAATTAAATCGAATCTGGGAGGAAATTGCCGTATACGTACACATAACGAGATGAAAATGGCAAATGGAAACCTTCTCCAGGACGCATCAGGATTGAATAGCAACCCATTCTTTCAGAAACCTTTAGTAAAGAATCCTGTCATCTCTGAAAAGGCTAAAATAAATGAAGTAAACATCAAAAAGTCGTACGTTTATGATATTGCAACTGAAGCGGGAAAGACCTATTCAATAGTAAATAAATAAATAAACAAACTGATTAGAAACATTTTAGAATTATGAAAAAACATATATTTATTTACAGATCAGTACTAATAACTTTAATCATTGCAAGTTCATTTTCTGCTTACTCTCAAAATTTTAAAGGTGGTAAAAAGATAAGCACTGACTTATTTGGTTTGTTCTTTGAAGATATAAACTACTCTGCAGATGGTGGTTTATATGCTGAGATGGTACAGAACAGATCATTTGAATATAATCCAACAGAACAAAGGGAATGGAATCCTTATTCTTTTTGGGAATATTTATGTCCCGGTTTTTCATTTGGACGAATAAGTATTGAAACCAAAGAACCTGTTCATCCCAATAATCCGCACTACATGGCAATTGACATTGAGCATGTCGGCCATGAAAAAAAACACACAGGTGAAACGGGTGTTGGGCTTCGCAATAGTGGATTCGATGGGATGGTTATCCGTTCAGGCGAAAGCTATAACTTTTCAATGTTTGCAAATTTAATGTCTGAAAAGCCGGTTTTATTTTCGATAGGACTTCAAGATAGCAAAGGAAAATTACTTGCATCGGGAAGTATCACTGTAACAACATCCGGTTGGAATAAATATACTGCTACTTTAACAGCAACAGAAAGTTGTGATACAGCATCTTTAGTTTTGCTTTCTCAGGAAACAGGGAAAATTGCTTTGGATATGATTTCTCTTTCCCCACAAAAAACATTTAAAAATCGGGTAAACGGTCTTAGGTCAGATATGGCGCAATTGCTTGCTGACATGGAACCGCGTTTTATTCGTTTTCCCGGTGGATGCCTTGTTCATGGTGATGGTTTGGGCAATATGTACAGATGGAAAAACACTGTTGGTCCTCTTGAACAGCGAAAAGAACAAAGAAATATTTGGGGATATCATCAAACAACAGGATTAGGTTACTTTGAATATTTCCAGTTTTGTGAAGATATAGGGGCAAAGCCACTTCCAGTTCTTCCGGCAGCTGTTAGCTGTCAGAATTCAGGTGGAACATGGCGAATTGGTGGTACAGGGCAAAAAGCTCTTCAGCAAGAAGACATGAAAGATTATGTACAGGAAGTTCTTGATCTTATAGAATGGGCAAACGGGCCGGCCGATTCAAAATGGGGATCAGTCAGAGCACAGGCAGGACATCCTCAACCTTTTAATCTTGAATATATTGGTATAGGTAATGAAGACAAGATTACTCCGGAATTTGAACAAAGATTTAAACAAATATATGAAGCAATAAAATCATCACATCCTGAAATTACAGTAATAGGTACTGCAGGACCTTTCCATAGTGGTGAAGACTTTGAAAAGGGATGGAAACTGGCAAAAGAACTTAATGTACCTGTAATTGATGAGCATTATTACACTGATCCAACATGGTTTCTTGATAATCATAACCGCTATGACTCATACGACCGCAAAGGATCACAGGTTTATTTAGGAGAATATGCATCCTGGGGTAACAAAATGATAAATGCAATAGCTGAAGCAGCATTTTTAACTTCTTTGGAAAGAAATGGAGATATTGTTCGTATGGCATCGTATGCTCCATTGTTAGCTAAAAAGAATTTCACGCAATGGAAAACTGACATGATCTTCTTTGATAATGTAAATTTATGTCCTACGCCTAATTATTTCGTACAGAAAATGTTTATGAATAATCATGGCGACCGGTATTTTGAAAAGATAATAACCAAAGACCCTAAAGACTCTACATTAGCAGCTTCTTGCGTTGTAGATTCTTCAACCGGAGATATTATCCTGAAGATGGTTAATGCCGGCAATGAAGCAAAAAGTATGAAAATTGATTTATCCCGATTTGGAAAATTAAGTTCAGTTGCAGAAATGACATTATTAACTGGCAGTGCAGATGCAGAAAACACATTTGAAAACACTCAAAAAATTAAACCTGAAGTTTCAGTTTTTAATGTTGAGAAAAAATTCATTTATGCAGCTCCGGCAATGTCATTAACAGTTATAAGAATAAAGACCAGAAATAATTGAAAATTAAAGAAATCTGATTATGAAAACAATAATAAACTTAGCAACTTTTTTTCTATCTATAATATTCATTTTTAATGTAAATTCTTTAAAAGGGCAAACGGCCATTAATCCGGTCATTCATGCAGATGTTCCTGACATGTCGATAATCAGGGTTGGTTCAACCTACTATATGAGTAGTACAACAATGCATATGAGTCCGGGAGTACCTATTATGAAATCAAATGATTTGATTAATTGGAAAATCATAAGTTATTGCTATGACACTCTTGGAGACATGCCTGAATTAAATCTCACTGAAGGTAAAAGCACTTATGGAAGAGGGTCATGGGCAAGCTGCATGCGTCATCAGGATAACATGTTTTATGTTTCAACATTTGCTCAAACAACCGGTAAAACATATATCTTCTCAACCGATGATATTGAAAATGGAAAATGGAAAACAATAACATTTGAACCTTCATGTCATGATCATTCTATTTTGTATAATGAAGATGGTCATAATTACATAATCTGGGGAGGTGGAAAAATCCATATAGCAGAATTGAAAAAGGATCTTTCCGGTATCATAGAAGGATCTGAACGAATATTAATAGAAAACGCAAGTGCTCCTTCAGGTGATAATATTGGACTTCCGGCAGAGGGTTCACAGTTATTTAAAATTAATGGTAAATATTACCTTGTCAATATAACATGGCCAAAAGGCGGAATGCGTACAGTAGTGATACACCGGGCTGATAAAATAACCGGCCCATGGGAGGGCCGGGTTGCTTTACAAGATAAAGGAGTTGCTCAGGGAGGGCTTATTGATACAC
>CAYUEI010000336.1:0-3131 GCA_964443445.1 uncultured Prolixibacteraceae bacterium
ATTTTAAATATCATCTGCTGAAGAGTATCCCTACATATAACCGGGGTCCTTTTGCAACAAAATCAGGGTAATCAAGGCCGGGATACAGCAGGTAGTCGGCCTTTACTACAAAATTGATGTTGTGGGTTATTTTGTATTCAAAACTAACATGAGGAGCTATAACCATAGTCCCAAATACTTTATAAATGGCAATATCTCCAACATTGTCCTTAAAGTCTCCTAAAAGAGGATAAAGGTCAGTTATTTTTCCTCCCCCGAATGTCACACCAACTACAGGTGTGTATTTTTTATTCAGAAATTGATATTCAGCAAGTAACCCTCCCCAGCCAAGTTTGTAGAACCCTTCTGAATCTTTGTATTCGTATGTAGATACATATCCTTCTGTACCAAACCTGAAATGATTTCCGGTGCGGAATGATATCTTACCGCCAATTCCTGTGCAAAGTCCATCGATATGAGGATTAGCGTTAGTATTTGAAATATATCCGGCATGTAGGAACATTCCCCCTTTGAAAAGTTCTATTTTCTCTCCAGAGAAACCATGGAAAGCAAGAAGGAGAACTATTACAGTAATAAGTGTTCTTTTCATTAATTTTTATTTTGCGGCAAGATAAAGTTATTCATCTCTTAATCCTTCAACCGGATTAGTTTTTTTGAGTTGTGAGCTTGCAGAAATGAGAATCCATAACATTCCGTTTACAATAACAATTGCTATAAGCATTATTACAAATCCCGGCGAAATATCATTTAAAGACGATGCTATTACAGGATATACAGATACTAATGCAGCAAGAAGTCCAGCCGAAACACCCGCTAACAGAAGGATTGCATATTCGCTTATTGCAGTCCAAAGTATGGCCTTTCTTTTATAACCCAAAGAAGTAAGAAGTGAAAACTCACCTTTTCTTTCAAGTAATGTTCGCTGAAGCACCACTGCAAGTCCAATGGTTCCAATCAGTAAACCTAATGCTCCAAGTACCAGAAAGATGCTCAGGTATGTATTTTCTACCGACAGAAAGCGGGCAAGCCTTTCTGGTGCTTCTTCTGTTTCAATGCCGTTATCTCTAAGAAGCAATTTAAGTTCGTCGCTTATCTCTTGTTTACGCTCCCTTTCGCCGTCGATAAGGAAGAAGGCTGACCCTCCTGAGCTAATGAAATTCTCAAGAAAGTATTTATTGTCAATTATTATTCTCCCCTGGAAAATTGAAGGCTTCAATCCTGCAGCCAGCAATAGTTTTACCTCTTCACCTTTAGAATTTGAATATGTGAGTGTGTCACCAACCTTTTTACCAAGTCCCCATTGTATTACTGTTTGGTCGGCAATGGCAGGAATACATTCTGAATGCTTGTTCTTAAGAATTTCCCATCCGCTATCCTTGCTAATTCCCGGGGCAAATGTCTGAAATGCAAATCTTCCTTTGAGCTGATCTGCATCGACACCCATAACAGCAGGGTTAGAAATACGGTTGAGGTTAAGGCAGCTGGCATCATCGCCCTCAGCCACGCTAAACTGAACTGTTTTAAAATCTTCATTGAACCCCATTTCATTTCTATACCGCTTATCATTCAGGTTATGAAGTACGGTCAGTGTTGATTCAGCAACAAGAAGATATCCTCCCGACCCGCTACTTTTATTATCAGCATCGCTAAACAGATCTTTGCGGTTAAGTCCTGTGGTAACAACAATGAAAGTTGCTATCGACAAGAGGATTATTATTGTCAGGTTTCTTTTCCTGTTGTATTTTATATTTGCTGCAATAAGCCTTTTTATAGTCAGCGGACTTGTTTTATTGAAAGTCTCTTTTGAAAGGATGATGTCGGCAATAAGAATGAACACTATTAGCAGAGATCCGCCTGCCATAAAGAACAGTCCCGGGTTTTGAGAACCTCCGGATGTGAATTGTGCAATAATCACCACTATAGAGAATAAGCTAAGGATTATTGAAACGATCAATTCAATATTTCTGCGGCTCTTGGGCGATTTTTCAGTGTTATTCCTTTGAAGCTTGTTTTTACTCAAGCTTAATGTTCTATTTAGAAGCACTTTTAAGGTTATTGCTGAAATAAAAACGCTTATGGCAAAGCCAAGAAGTATTGTTGAAAGTTTGTAATTACTGACAAGGACATCAGTGCGTACAATATCATTCCATACTTTATTCAATGCGTAGAATATGAGCTCGTTATAGAGGAATGCAAGTAGTATTCCTGCAAGGGCTCCTGCAATTGCAATTATTACCCCTTCCCTCAGGAATATTCGTCTTATCGATTTATTGGGAAAGCCTACTGCTGAAAGGGTTCCTATTTCTGAAGTTCTTCTTTCAATATGAAGATTGAAAAGCAGCGATGTAAGGATTAATGCCGCTATAATTATAAAAAAACTCAATCCAATGAAAAGAGAACTAAAGTCAGTGCCATTTTGAGCAGCATTAAGTCCTTCTTCTTTGACGTTACGAATCTGAAACCCTAGTTCAAAAGGGTTTGTTTGAGCTCGTACTACCTCTGTAAGTTCTTCTTCAGAAATAATATCCCTATTCAGTCTGAAGGATGTTACTGAGCCATAAAGGTTTTTCCAAATATCCTGAGCTGTGTTGAAAGAAATGAATGCTTTTGGAAGTCCACGATAATTATACCAGTAGTCTTCATCTTTATCGCGTATGGTTTTAAGGTTTATCGGCACCCCTGTCTGCCAGTCGCGACAGTTTTCAGCATCCGAAAGTCCCGGAATCATTGGCATAAGGGAGCGGTCGGCGAAATAATCTTCTATTTCAACAACCTTCCTTACTTTAAATTTCTTTGTGTTTTCGCTTAGTTCTCGTAGGTGACCAATGGTGTAATATTTCATGGTAACTGAGTCGCCGGCCTTTGCAGCAATATCTTCAGCAAGCCAAGAATTTATGACCATTTCATCTTTATCAACCTCTTCAGCAGGGAGAGATGAAATAAATGAGTAGGGAGTTTCTTTGCCATTAAGGCTTAAGCTATTGGCAAAATATGTGAAAACAGGGGTGAAATCAAGTCCGGTGTTATCAATAGAGTTTACTGTTGCATCGTCGATAAAGACCCTGTCGGAGATAAGCTCCCATTGGTTTGTGATATCTGAACTGCGGATCGATAGGTTGATATCTTCGAGC
>CAYUEI010000337.1:0-3120 GCA_964443445.1 uncultured Prolixibacteraceae bacterium
TCAGCTAAAAGATAAGTGTTTGAAAGGGACATTAACCGTACCACATTAGGGGTATCTCCCATTAGAATAGGGGTATCTCCCATTATAAAGGGAGATACCCCGTATCAGGTACGAATGTGGTATGTATAAAGTAGGGTAATGTTTAGGCCAAAGAAGAATGGAAAATGAAACTTTAAACCCTCAGCATGACTAAAAATACCCCTCAGACATTCAAATCGTATTGTTATCCCCCCGATTTTGAAATCTTTTTCACCAAAATGATTTTCCAATTGAATTAATCTTGTATCGTGAATTATTACCTTTTAAAAATGAAAAAACTGCTCTTATTTTTTGTATTGATAGTTTCATTGAATTTTATGTCTTGCGTACGGAATAATGATAATTCTCCTGTTGAAAAGCTAAGGAAAAACCTGTTAAGTGTTTCCGGCAAACATATATTATTTGGTCACCAGGATGATCTTGCCTATGGGATTGGCTGGAAAGCAATTCCCGGAGAGTCTGATGTAAAAAGAATTGCCGGTAGTTATCCTGCTGTTTTCGGATGGGAATTGGGGAGTATCGGTGAGAAAGATAATATTGACGGAGTTCCTTTTGATTCAATCAAAGTTTATATTCAGAGGGCTCATCAATTGGGAGGTATCAATTCTATTAGCTGGCATGCAGAAAATCCTGAAACCGGAAACGATTCATGGAACCTTGAAAATGTTAATGTTCCTGAATTACTGCCCGGAGGCAGGAATCATAAACTTCTGCTCAGAGATCTTGAACTTGTAGCTTCTTTTCTCAATAGCCTGAGAGATGATAAGGGAAACCTTATTCCGGTTATTTTCAGGCCATGGCACGAGATGTACGGCAATTGGTTTTGGTGGGGTGCTTCTCATTGCAGCCCTGATGATTATAAAAAGCTCTTCGTATTTACGGTTGATTTTCTAAGAAAAGAAAAAAAACTTTCCAACCTGTTGATTGCCTTTTCTCCAGATAAAAACTTTAACTCTATGGAAGAATATTTAAAGAATTATCCGGGAGATGAATATGTTGATATTCTTGGGTTAGATGATTATGGTGATTTCAAGGAAAGCCGTCTTGATCAGATAGTTGTACGACTTGGTATTATTGCCGACCTGGCAAAGGAAAAGAACAAGATTTCAGCATTTACCGAGACAGGCTCCGATAAGCTTGCCATTAATAACTGGTACACATCAAATCTTTTGCATGTTCTGAAGGCTAACGACAAGACAAGAAGTATTTCCTACGTTATGGTTTGGAGAAACCGTGATACAGATCATTTTTATGTACCTTTTAAGGGTCATTCTCAGGAAGAAGATTTTTTAAATTTTGTAAACGATAAAATCATAATTTTGTTGGAAGGGTATAATAATTTCCTTTCGATAAATAAAGGGAAGTAACCTGATTGGAGGATTGATGTAATTTTAAGCTAAATATAAACTAATTGAATTTTTAGATATGGATAATTTATTTGAAACCAGGAAAGCTGCCATTGAAAAAGCTTTTAACAAACTTGTTAAGAAGAAGAATAAAGAGCTTTTCAGTACCAATGGCATATACAGCCGTTTTAAAAGACCTGTTTTAACAAGAGACCATGCTCCGCTGCACTGGCGTTTCGATATGAACCCTGAGACTAATCCGTTTTTCATGGAAAGGATTGGGATTAATGCAACTTTTAATTCAGGTGCCATGAAGTGGAATGGTAAGTATTTGCTGGTTGTAAGGGTTGAAGGCAACGACCGCAAGTCTTTCTTTGCTATTGCTGAAAGTCCGAATGGTGTTGATAATTTCCGCTTCTGGGATCGCCCGATTTCCTTGCCTCAAACCGAAGACCCTGATACAAATGTTTATGATATGCGCCTGACAGCTCACGAAGACGGATGGATTTATGGCGTTTTCTGTACAGAGCGTAAAGATCCAAATGCTCCTGACGGGGATACTTCAAGTGCAACTGCTGCTGCAGGTATTGCCAGAACAAAAGACCTGATAAGTTGGGAACGCCTCCCCGACCTTATTTCTCATGGCGGACAGCAACGCAATGTTGTTCTTTTTGAAAAGTTTGTCAACGGGAAATATGCTTTCTTCACTCGTCCACAGGATGGATTTATCGATACTGGCAAAGGCGGCGGTATAGGATGGGGTTTATCTGATTCTATTGAAAATGCCGAAGTTCCTGAAGAAGAGATTATTGACCCAAAGACCTACCACACTGTTTATGAGGTGAAGAATGGCCTTGGCCCTCATCCAATCAAAACCGATAAAGGCTGGTTGCATCTATGTCATGGGGTTAGAAATACTGCTGCCGGATTGAGATACGTGCTTTATGTTTGTATGGCCGATCTAAACGATGTTTCGAAGATAACTCATAAACCACTTGGTCATTTTATTTCGCCATTGTGTGATGAAAGGGTAGGAGATGTTTCAAATGTAGTTTTTTCCAACGGCTGGATTGCTGATGAGGACGGTACTGTTTTCATTTATTATGCTTCTTCTGATACAAGGATGCATGTTGCCAAAACTTCAATTGAAAAACTTGTTGATTATTGTCTGAACACTCCGGAGGATAAGCTTTATTCAGCCGGCTCAGTACAAACAATCAATAATCTTATTGACAGTAACAAAAAATTTATGTAATCATGAAAAGAACTGTATCTGAATTCATTGAGTCGCTTCTCTCTGAACTTGAAAATATAATGTCATATTGGATGAATCATGCTGTTGACAATAAAAATGGCGGATTCTACGGTACTATATTATCATCGGGAGTTCCTGTTAAGGATGCAAATAAAGGTTCAATATTGAACGGCAGGATTCTTTGGTCGTTTTCTGCAGCTTATAACTTTAATAAAAACCCTGAGTACCTTAAGGCAGCCGACAGGGCTTTCAACTACATATCAGAGTTTTTCATTGACAAGAAAAACAGCGGGGTTTTCTGGGAGCTTGATTATTCAGGAAAACCTGTCAACACCCGTAAACAAGCTTATGCACTTGGCTTTGCCATTTATGGCTTGTCGGAATATTATAAAGCTTCAGGAAATCAAAGGAGCCTGGAATTAGCACAGGAATTATTCTGGACTATTGAAAAGCACCTGCTTGATAAAAATGATGGTGGTT
>CAYUEI010000338.1:0-3116 GCA_964443445.1 uncultured Prolixibacteraceae bacterium
ATTCATGAAGGAGAAGGGAAGTACATTCTTTATCATGGAAACCTTAGTGTTCAGGAAAATGAAGAGGCTGCCCGTTATATTGTTGAAAAATTAGCTCCAAGAGTAAATTTCCATTTTCTTATTGCCGGCAAGAATCCAACTACCGCTCTTCAGAAAACTGTTTACAGTGCAGAAAATGTGCAACTTGTAAGTAACCCCGATGAAACTCAGCTAAAAGAACTTATTAATGAAGCTCATATCAATCTTTTACCAACTTTCCAGGCTACCGGCTTTAAACTTAAACTTCTAAATGCCCTTTTCAACGGAAGATTCTGCATAGGTACTCCTCAGCTCGTTGAAGGTACCGGACTTAAAGAATTATGCATAATTGCTGAGGGTGATGATAATATCATCTCAGAAATCAATAATCTGCTTAATGTAAAGTTTACTCAGGAGATGATTGAAAAAAGGAAAGAGGTTCTTGATAATGTTTATTCCAATAAAGCTTCCGTAGGGAAAATAGTTGAGCTTATTTAATTTTATATAACCTGATTCCTTTTAAATATTATTTATTCCTCTTCTCCGGAAAAACCTCCGAAGTGTTTCATGAATTGTACCCTTTCATATAACGCAGGATCTTTTATCTTACCCGAATTTACGATCCCTGTAATTTCATTAAGTGAACTGTAACCTTCTGAGTCCATCCATGCCGATATTTGAGTGTTCATCTTTCCAATAAACTCAAATCCGTTTTTGTAAATCCCTGATACAATTTGCACGGCCCTGGCTCCTGCCATAATCATCTTAATGGCAGTCTTATAATCCATTATACCGGTGCTTGCAGCAAGATCACAGTTAACTCTCGGAGACATAATGCCAACCCATCTTAATGAATTTAAGTAATCAAAAGGATGACTTAATATCTTAGCTGCGGAAAGTTGTTTTTCCTCAATATCAATGTCAATGTTGAATGAGCGGTTAAATAAAGTTATACCTGAAAGCTTGGTTTCAGATAAATCCTTGATCATCATTGCCATATCTGAAAAATATGGCGAAATCTTTATTGTAACAGGTATGTCAACCTGTGATGTGACTTTATTGACTATATCTAAATAGTTCTTTTTTATTTGAGCAGCATCTTTATGCAAATCAGAAGGAAGCATGAATATGTTTAGTTCCAGGGCATCTGCTCCGGCATTGGCAAGCCTATCAGCAAAGTACTTCCAGTCACTGCCTGAAATGCAATTTATACTTGCAACGATAGGCATTTTTACTCCTGCTTTTTTAGCCCCTGAAATTAAATTAAGGTATTCTTTTACCTTATCCCCTTTGATTTCATAATCAAGATAATCGAGATATTCCTGATTGTCAAGAGCTTTTATTTGCTTTGAATATTCCTGCTGATATTCATGGTATATTTCTTCTTCAAAAACCGATTTCAGTACAACGGCCCCTGCACCATACTGCTCTATCAATTTTATCTTTTCAATTGACGACGATAGTCCTGAACTGCCGACTACTACCGGAGATTTTAACTCTAATCCGAAAAAGCGTGTTGTTAGGTTTGCCATTGTGTTATATTATTTTGTATTTAAAATTTGTTCTAATTCTCCTTTTAAATCAATTAAACTCGTATGAATTATTTGCCATACTTCTTCTGCATCAATTCCAAAATAATTATGTGCAATAATATTTCTGAACCCTCTTACTTTAAACCAATCTATTTTATCAGAGGATTTTGAAATGAAATCTTCTGATAATTTTTCAACCATTTCCCCTATGACAATGAAATTCATCATAGATGCTTCAAAAGACATAGTATCATCTAAGAATGAATCGGCATTATTAAACTTTTCAGAATATTGCTGTATTTTTAAAATGGACTCCATTATATTATACAGACAACTGAAATCTTTATGGGAAAGGTTATACATAGAGTGCTTCTGAAATAATCTGTTTTTTAAAAATATTTTTAATATACTTTTCCCTGCAAATATCTACAGACATTCCAAATTTTGATTGGATTTCATTCTTGATGCTTATCTTTTTTTCATATAAATATGGTGTGCCTTCTTTAAATTCAACAAGAATATCAATATCACTGTTAGCCTTATTTTCATTTCTTGCAAATGAACCAAATATCCCAATCTTTACAAGGTTATATTCCTTGAATAATCTTTCCTTGTTTTGTGACAAATAGTTCAGTATGCTTTCAGTGCTGACCATTATTTATGCTTTATGATATAAAGTTATTAATTTCAATTAATTTTTGAAAGATATTCATCCATTGACTTTGCTGCATTCCTTCCGTCTCCCATGGCCAGAATTACTGTGGCTCCTCCTCTTACAATATCACCACCTGCAAATAAATATGGTATCGACGACTGCATGTTTTCACCAACTTCTATTGTTCCCCATTTGCTGACTTTCAATTCAGGCAGACAAGCCGGAATAAGTGGATTTGGTGAAACACCAACCGCAACTATTACAAGATCAACATCTATATCTGTCTCCGAACCTTCTATTTCAACAGGCCTTCTCCTGCCTGAAGCATCAGGTTCCCCAAGCTCCATAAATTGTAACCTCATCTTGTTTACCCTGCCTTTTTCATCGGCAAAGTATTCAACCGGATTGGCAAGATTCATAAATTCAATTCCTTCTTCTTCGGCGTGCTTTACTTCTTCAACCCTGGCTGGCATTTCTACCCTAGACCTCCTGTAAACAATCATTGCTCTTTCTGCTCCCAACCTCTTGGCTGTTCTGACTGAGTCCATTGCTGTGTTGCCTCCACCGATTACTGCTACATTCCTGCCCCTTAAAACAAGTGTGTCCCATTCTTCGTTGGCTGCATTCATGAGATTTACCCTTGTAAGATATTCATTGCTCGACATTATGCCATTGAAATTTTCTCCCGGAATATTCATAAACCTTGGTAATCCTGCACCACTGCCCACAAAAAATCCTTTATAGCCTTCTTCTTCAAGCTCTTCAAAAGAAGCTGTCCTTCCAACAATGAAGTTTTTCCTGAACTCAACACCCATGTTTTTGAGATTCTCAAGTTCTACATCCACAATTGAATTTGGTAGCCTGAATTCCGGAATCCCGTATTTCAAAACACCACCTATTTCATGTAATGC
>CAYUEI010000339.1:0-3107 GCA_964443445.1 uncultured Prolixibacteraceae bacterium
ATAATTCCCGATTTTCCGGTGTTGGAATGGATAAACCTTATTATTTCAGCTGTCGATTTGAACTTTGGCCTTATTTCATAATAAAGGTTTGGCCTGTTGAATGATGACTTATAAACTTTAGCGTCCATCATTCCAAGGTTCTTTTGTATATCGTGCTGAACCTTGGCAGTTGCAGTAGCAGTAAGGGCCATAACCGGAGCATGGCCAATCTCCTGAATAATTGGTCTTATACGACGATATTCAGGTCTGAAATCATGTCCCCATTCAGAAATACAATGAGCTTCATCAACAGCATAAAAAGAAATCTTTATCTGTTTTAGAAAATCTATATTGTCTTCCTTGGTAAGAGATTCAGGCGCAACGTATAAAAGCTTTGTTTTGCCTGAAAGAACTGAATCCTTAACTTCCTGAATAGCATTTTTGGTAAGTGAAGAATTCAGAAAATGGGCAATACCGTCTTCTGTGCCGAAACTACGAATTGAATCAACTTGATTCTTCATCAAAGCAATAAGCGGTGAAATTATAATAGCTGTTCCATCGAGAATTAATGCCGGTAATTGATAACAAAGCGATTTCCCTCCTCCAGTAGGCATAAGAACGAAAGTATCTTCGCCATCCATTACACTTTTAATCACCTTTTCCTGATCGCCTTTAAAGCGGTCAAAACCGAAATGTTTATGAAGCTGTTCATGTAAAAACTGACTGTCTGTCATTGTAAATGTGTTTTCTAGTATCAAAAAAAAATCAAAGGAATACTAAGATAATAAATAAATGTCTACATGATGTTCAATAATGATATTATTAATAAGAGAATTTAATTTTTACTAAACAATTAGTTTTAGATTTGATTCTTTAGAATTTGATTTAGTGTGTATATTTGTCATTTTCAGAATAAGAGCTATGGCGAAAGCAAAGGTAACCGGTAATGAAATGTCTTTTCTTGGGCATCTTGAAGTTTTAAGGTGGCACTTGATACGGGCGGTAGTGGCTGCCCTCATCATGATGATTGTTGCTTTTTTGTTCAGAGACCTGATTTTTAGTGGCATAATTTTAAATCCCAGAAATCCGGATTTCATTTCGAACAGGATGTTCAATCAATTCGGGCAATGGATAGGGGAGCTGCTTGGCAAAGAATCGGGAGCTCTGACGATAAATAGTAAGCCTTTGGCATTGGTGAATATTGAAATGGCAGGGCAGTTTATGTCGCACATAAAGATTTCGCTAATTGCGGGGATAATACTTTCAAGTCCATATATCATCTTTGAATTATGGAAATTCATTGAACCTGCCCTTCATGAAAATGAAAAGAAATATGCCGGAGTAGCTGTTTTTTCAATTTCAACGCTTTTTATAATTGGGATAATGTTCGGGTATTTTATCATTACTCCTTTATCGATTGATTTTCTAAGTACATACGTGGTAAGTGAGGATGTTTTAAATACGATAAAGCTTAATTCATATATTAGTACAGTAACAACAGTGACTTTTGCAACCGGGCTTGTTTTTGAGCTTCCTGTGGTCGCATATTTCACCAGTGCAATCGGGATAGTTACGCCTGAGTTTTTAAAGAAGTACAGGAGACATGCTTACGTAATATTGCTTATACTTGCAGCTGTAATTACTCCTCCTGATGTTTTCAGTCAGATTTTGGTTTGCATTCCTTTGATAATACTTTATGAAATAAGTATTTATATATCACGTTTTGTAGTTAAAAGGAAGAAGAAAAGGGAGTTGTTGGCAGAATCGGGCATCAGCTAAAGGCTTGAAAAGTAAAAAAACTGAATTGAAATGAAATTAAGTACTGACAATATTGAAAAAAGGTACAGGAAACGTACAGTAGTAAAGAATGTTTCCATTGAAGTAAATCAGGGGGAAATAGTTGGATTGCTTGGACCTAACGGGGCTGGGAAGACCACTTCATTTTATATGATTACGGGATTGATAAGGCCTAATGAAGGTAGGATATATATTGATGATGAGGACATTACTAATCTACCTATATATAAAAGAGCACAAAGAGGGATTGGTTATCTGGCTCAGGAAGCTTCAGTTTTCAGGCACATGAGTGTTGAAGATAATATCAGATCGATACTTGAAATGACAAAGTTATCGGCACATGATCAGAAGATAAAACTTGAGACCTTGCTTAATGAGTTTGGTCTTCAGAAGATAAGAAAAAGTAAGGGGATTCAACTTTCGGGAGGCGAAAGAAGGAGAACAGAAATTGCCAGGGCTTTGGCTATCAGTCCCAAATTTATGTTGCTTGACGAGCCGTTTGCAGGAGTAGATCCTATTGCTGTTGAAGACATTCAAAATATTGTATATCATCTTAAGGATAAGAATATTGGGATATTGATAACTGACCACAATGTTCACGAGACGCTTGCAATAACAGACAGGTCATATCTTCTGTTTGAAGGTTCAATATTGAAGGCCGGCAACGCTGAAGATTTGGCTAATGATGAAATGGTAAGGAAAGTTTACCTTGGACAGAATTTTGAATTGAGAAAGAAGAGGGAAAAATTTGAACATCCTGTAAACTAAATAGTCAATATCAATTTCTTATTGTGAATTATTAAAAAAAAGATTTATATTTGCGCCTCGAAAAAGCGGGCATGGCGGAATTGGTAGACGCGCCAGACTTAGGATCTGGTGCCACACGGCGTGGGGGTTCGAGTCCCTTTGCCCGCACAAATAACTAAAACCGTTTGGAAACATTTAAGGCGCCGAACGGTTTTAATTTATCGGATCAGATTGAGGGTTTAAAATATTAAAGCAAAATTAACTTTTCAGTAAAATGAAAATTTCCAGGGAAAATATCGATGAAATGAACGGACTTATCCGTGTTTCGATTGAAAAAGCAGATTATGAAGCATCAGTTGAAGGAGCTTTGAAGGATTACAGAAGGAAAGTAAACATGCCGGGCTTCCGTCCGGGAATGGTTCCTGCAGGTCTTGTAAAGAAAATGTACGGCAAAGCTGCTATGGCAGAAGAAATCAACAAGATTCTCAGTGAAAGCCTTTCTAAATTCATTGTTGAAGAAAAACTTGATATACTTGGTGAGCCTCTTCCTAATGAAGAACAGCAGAAGAGTATTGATTTTGAAA
>CAYUEI010000340.1:0-3097 GCA_964443445.1 uncultured Prolixibacteraceae bacterium
GTATCATTCCCCCCATCATTATAAATTATTTAAATCTTTGAAAAAGTCCAATCCTTTCTCCCTTTTATAATCCTGGAACTGAATTGGATTAATCCGGTTCTTAATCTTATCTATGATTTTTGACGGATTATCGATAGTTTCTCCATACATTTTTGCGAATCGGGTAATAAAATCATTTCTTGAAACCATTTTCTTATCGATTTCAAAAATTTCGGCTTCATAACATACAAGAGCATCCTCGACCAAATCGGTTCTTGTTGCTTTGTACTTTAAGTAACTTCTTTCTTCCGGGTTATAATCAGATATTGTATCTTCGAAACGCATCAGAGCATTTCTCAGAACAGCAATAAGCTCTGATAATTCATGCTTCACGCTCTCGGTTAAATTTTCATAATCAATCCTATTCTTCTGTTTATCAACTATATGAATCCTGCTATAAGTTAAAATATCATCTTCATAGCAATAACAACTCAAACTTTCTCTAACTCTTCTGCTTATAACTCTGATATATTCCGGATTTATACTCTTATTTAAAAGAGCATCAGAATAAAAACTAATTGCCTTTTTATACTTATCATTCACTTCAAATTTAAAGTCATCAGGCATTGGAATATTATTTAAAGCTACTAATACAAAATCACTGTCATTAACAGAGACTATTAAATTCAGATTTTCTGAAAAAATCAAAAAGTCTTCAATATCGATAGAATTTATGGCCATAGGCGATGGATAAAAGTTAATAAATTTTCCTATGCAATAATATATATTATCTACATTAAAAAACAATAAAAAGTCTTAAAAATTGTTAAACGAAAAGGCTAAAAAGGGCTAAAAATTGTTAAAAAATGTTAAAATTGATTTTATACATAATCATATGTAAATATTTAAATAAATAATTTGGTGCTACAATATTGAGAAATATAAATACTTTTCGAACAATATTTCAATTTGTTCTAATTTATATAATGCATTAATATGCATTGATATTTATTATTGTTCATAATTTTATTTTTTGTTAGTTATTCTTAATTGTCTGAAAAAAAGGGAGTAATCTTGCTGAGACAAAAGAATAAAATTATGAAAAATGTTTCAAGTTTTTTAATCGGATCGCTGTCAAGTTTGGGTGTTGCAATGATGATACCCGGGACAGTAATGGCTGCCGCAGAAGTGCCGGCATCCATAGTGAACTCACTCGAAGCTCTGATCAGTTTGGTCAGTGGCTTGCTCTCAGCCATCCTGGTGGCGTGGATCAAGAAAAAATGGGATAAAAAATGACCACAATTCCTGCATTAGTGTGCACAAGCAGGATATAGTCAGGTCTCATTAAGATCAATTTATTTTATTAATCAATCAATTACAAGTATTAACTCTTAAATTTTTTAAATTATGGGAAAAATTAGTCAAGGTATCCTCGGAGGCATTTCAGGCACTGTGGGTACAGTAATCGGGGCAAGCTGGAAAGGTATCACATACCTTAAGGCTAAGGCCGTAAGTCATAAAGATGCTAACTCCGTAAAGCAGCAGGCAACAAGAAAGACCTTTCGCAAATTGGTGAAGCTTGCAAGTGCTCTGATGCCTTATGTAATTAAGCCAATCTGGAGTAACAGGGAACCTAAAAAAACCGGAAGCAATATCTTCATTAGTGAAAACTTTCAAAATGTAGATCCTGATAATCCGCTTGTCGAAAACACGAAGATAGTTTTTTCAAAAGGACCACTTCCGTTGCCTGAAAACATTGCGGTTCAAAGAAATGTTGCCGTCCCTCGCGGGGTAACTATCAGCTGGACCGACAACTCAGGTAGTTTAATGGCAACGTCGAATGATCTTCTGAGGATAGTGGCAATTGCCGGTGATTCAGCAATTGCAATAAGCCCGGCAAGTGCAACCCGCTCCAATGGAAATGCAGAAATTGTACTTCCTTTTACTGAAGGACAGACTGTAAGGATTTTCGTTTTCTTTGAAGACTCAATCCAGCATATCTACTCAAACAATGTAAACTTTACTGTCACTATTTAACCGCTTCGCGGTGCTTGAAAAGCTGCGCTTTCTGTCAGGACTTCGTCCGTTGGAAATGCGCAGCATTTCTGTTTGACGGCAAGCCGTCGTTATCGCTTCGCTCCGTTAAGCAGCTCCACTGCTGTTAGTTACGTTAAACAAACAATTAATATTTAATATTTAAAGATGAAAATAAATAATGGAATTTTAGAAGGGCGTAAAGTCACTCAGGTATTGGCAGATAAAAACAAAGAGTCAATAGTAAGCCCCATCATAGTTGTATTATGTTATGCTTCCGGGTTATCTCCTGAATCAATGGTTAAACATCTTAACAATGATAATGTAGATGAATCGGCACATTTACTTATAACACGAACAGGGCAGATATATCAAATGACAGATTTTAATACTGTGGCGCGGCATGTAAAAAACAGCAAATTTATGGGTAAATTAGACATAAATAAATTCTCAATTGCTATTAATATCGAAAATGCAGGGCATCTGAATAAGGTTGGAGACACCTTTTATTCTTCGTATAATAAAGAAATACCAGCAGAGGAAGTTGTTGAAGAAAAAAATAAAAAAACAGGAGTCATATCCTACGCACAACAAATTTCTAAATTGCAAATCAAAACACTAAATGAAATATTCAAGTTGTTGAAAGCAAATTATCCTATTCATGACATAGTTTTTTATGAAACAATATGCTAGCAATTAAACAGCTAAACCAATAAACCTATTTTTTGCAAACCACATACAACATCCCATTATCAGGGTCATTACTTTTCTGTGTATTCTTATTTACCTAAAACTGTGCATTTGTAATTTCAAGTTACACTGCCACTATACTTTCGCCCCTATGGGGCTTTTTTATTTGTGGTGGGTAATGCCATCGGCTACCATACTGTCGTCGTTACGCGACTTGGTTTGGTGATATGCTATCCCTTTTTTAAGTCGCGTAGCGACGACAGTATGGTAAAACCTGAATTACAGTAGAAAAAAAATCATTTCACTACTCCTTCGTAAAAATTAAATCAAATTTCCCCAAATTCTCGAAAATAAAATCACATATTTATTATCTTTTGCATCCCAAATTTTAAAA
>CAYUEI010000341.1:0-3095 GCA_964443445.1 uncultured Prolixibacteraceae bacterium
ATTGCAATTTTGTCACCTTGTTTAATGCCTGCTTTATTGAAAATAACAGATAAGGTGTGGATAGACTGAGCAACATCCTTATATTTAAAAACTTCTGATCCGTAATCAGAAAAAACAGGTAATTCCCAGTTTTCTCTGAATGAATTTGTGTACAATTCAGCTAGATTTCTACGTTCCATATTATTATGATTTTTAAAGAAGTGTAAATATAAATTAAAAAGTGAAATAAGCTTTAATCATGATTATTAAAAGTGGGAAAAGGGAGAATGTCCCCTGATGCTGTACAACAACTTTTTCATGAGAAATATTGATGTAAAGAAAAATAATAAAAATAAAACACTTGCTTCTTTTCCATATAATCCTTACATTAACCACTGTGTTTAGACTTAAAACAACAGGCAATGGCAAACAAATTCATTAAAGAGTTTCCAAGGTTAATTTTATCATACATCATTATTTTTCTGGTAATCGCGATTTTTATAACTATTAGTGTATTCAATTTTTTTAAGGTTGAAAGAGAAAAGATAAAGAGCAGTAGCCTAAAGGAACTTGAAGTAATTTCTACTTTAAAATCACGACAGATATCGGAATGGTATGAAGGAGAAATTGAAGATGCGAACCTAATTTCAAATAGCTCAAGTTTTATAAAACATATTACTGAATGGGTCGGAAATTTCGAACAAGAAGTTACTAATGAACTTGTTTCAGAGTTGAAACAGTTGGTCGAACAGCATGATTATGTCGACATTTTAATTTATTCGCCTGACTTTAAGAATTTCATTTCAAGTAAAGAAGGTAGTATTTCTATTGACGAATCTGAATCTGAATCAGCTTTATTATCAATCAAAACAAAAACTGCATTATGTACTGATATTTTCAGGAATGATTTCGATAAAAAGTTATATATTGATTTTATTTCCCCGGTATTTAACAGACAGGGAGAAATAATTGCAATTTCTATATTCCGCCAGAATCCTGATTCATTCCTTTATCCCTTAATATCTCACTGGAGTATTCAAAGTGAAACAGCGGAAACATATATCTTCAGAAAAGAACGAGACAGAATAGTTTATTTAAGTGAACTTAGATTTAAAAATGAAGCTATTTTATCATTAAAAAGTATTGAAGGTGAAGAAACCACTGCTACAATCTTTGCTGCCGGTGGCAATAAAGGAATTTATGAGGGAATTGATTACAGAAAAGAAAATGTTATTGCTTATGTCGACATAATAACCGGGACCCCCTGGGTTATTGTTTCTAAAATTGATTTAAAAGAGATATTTAATAAGTCATTGTTAAAATATTCAAACCCATTTCTTGTTTCTTTTATTCTGGTTATTATCGTATTGCTAATTTTCACACAACTTTTATCAATTCAAAGAAACAAGTTTTATAAAAACATGTTGTTGGCGCAGGAAGAATTCAAGACAACATTAAAAAGTATTGGTGATGCAGTAATTACTACTGATATTTCAGGGAAAGTGTTATTTATAAATCCTGTGGCTCAGGATCTTACAGGGTGGACTGAACGCAATGCGATAGGAAAGCACATTGATGATGTTTTTGTTATTCTTAATGAAGAAAATCGCAACAGAGCCGAAAATCCAATAAAGAAAGTCATTGAATCGGGATTAATAGTAGGTCTTGCAAACCATACGATTCTAATTTCAAAAGATGGAAAAGAAATTCCTATTTCTGATAGCGGTGCACCTATTCATAATGATAAAGAACAGATTGTAGGTGTAGTCCTGGTTTTCAGGGATCAGACAAATGAAAGAATTCAGCAAAGAGAGATACTTGAAAGTAAAAGAGAGCTCACTACCCTCATGTCTAACTTGCAGGGAATTGTTTACAGATGCAGAAATGACAAGGAATGGACAATGGAATTTGTAAGTAAAGGCTGCATCGAACTTACAGGTTATGAATCATGGGAGATTGAAAATAACAATTCGATTTCATATGCAAACCTCATACATCCTGATGATAAGGATTTAGTATGGAGTTCCGTTCAAAAAGCGCTTAAAGAAAATACTCACTTTCAAATTGAATACAGGATTATAACAAAAAACAATAAGATTAAGTGGGTTTGGGAAAAAGGAAGAGGTATTTATGATGATAACAAATTGAAAGGGATAGAAGGTTTTATCACTGATATTTCAGAAAAGAAAAATATTGAAAATGCTTTACTTGAGAGTGAAGAAATATTTAATCATTTTTTGAAAAACAGCCCTGTTTATTTATTCTTTAAAGACAGAAGCATACGATCACTAAAGCTTAGTCCAAACTTCGAACAAATGTTAGGTAGGCCGATTGATGAATTGATAGGCAAAGATATGTATGATCTGTTCCCTGGCGAATTGGCCAAAAAAATGATAGAGGATGATAAACAGATTTTAGAAGATAGAACTACAAAATTTGTAGAAGAAGAATTCAATGGGCATAGTTATCTGACAGTAAAATTCCCTATCATCATTGCCGGTGAAGCTAAATATCTTGCTGGTTTTACTATCGATATGACAGAAAGAAAGCAAACTGAGATTGCATTAAAAACAAGTGAGCATTTATTTCAAACATTAGCAGCTAATTCAACTGTTGGTATTTTCAGGACAGATATAGATGGCAATACAGTATATGTAAATCCTAAATGGTGTGAAATTGCCGGAATATCTGAAGAAGAAGCTTATGGCCTGGATTGGCTGAAAAGCGTTCATCCCGATGACAGAGAGCAATTGTTTACTGATTGGAAAAATCATTCTGCAAAGAAAACTGAATCTTCTTCCCAGTACCGTTTTTTACATGCTGATGGCGAAATAGTTTGGGTTAAGGGTTTTGCTGTGCCACAGTTCAACGAATCCGAAATGCTCGTTGGATATATTGGGACAATTACTGATATTACTGAAATAATACGGTCAGAAGAAAAAATATTATCTCTTTCAGAGCTTGTAAAAGAGTCACATGTGGAGATATACATTTATGATCTGGAAACATACAGGATTTTATATACAAATAAAGAAGCAGAGACCAATATAGGATATTCATCAGCCGAACTTTCTTCTATGACCCCGGTGGATTTATATCTTTTAAAAGAGGGTGAA
>CAYUEI010000342.1:0-3073 GCA_964443445.1 uncultured Prolixibacteraceae bacterium
TCAACATTTGTATTAATAATGATTTCATGAAAATTCCTCTTAATTCTCAAAAGGGCATATCTTTGAAAAAAAGGGTAAAGAAAGAAATTATGTTTTGCTTCAAGTATCATTTAGTCAGGGTAAAGAAAATGAATAAACCACCAAAGAAGAAAAGCTGGCAAATAAGAATTACAGGGGCAATTTTGTTTTCAGTATTTAACTTCAATAGTTTAACAATGTTATTGAAAATCAAGGCAAGGAAAAACCAAGCCAGGAAATTTTTGAAAGGAACGACATCATTTTGCCAGTACCACATATCAGTTTTAGGAGCAACATTTTCAATAATGAAGTCGTAAAACAGCATTATCAGGGAGGAAACAAAAGCACCTGTAAAGTCGTTAAGCTTATATTTTTGAGTAACTGAAGTAGATAGATAAACCAGAAAGGCCCAGTTGATCCCAATCATAATGGGGGTTTCAAAAATCTTAATTCCAAGACCTTTCCCATAAGAGTAATTACCAAAAATAAAGCCAGTGTTAACCCCAATCATTTCAATCAGAAAGCTGAGGAGGAATATTACAAAAAGGACTATGAGCAGTTTTATATCTTTTTTATTTTGATGAAAAACATAAAGCATAAAAATGCTGACTAAAATAGCGTAAGGTATAAGCTTTACAAATATCGGGTAAGAAAAGTCGAATACAAACCCAAGGAAACCAATAATATAGAAAATAATAAAAAACTTCCTTACTTCTTTATAATCGGTAATAGTCTGTTTGAATTTAGATAAGATAATGTTCATGTCAAATAATTATTGAATCCAGTTCAGACGATATTTAACGTAAGCTTTTCCAAAAAGTACAACCTTATAGGAATTTCTGATTCTTATTCGCTCAGATAATATTCTACCGGCCGGAGTTCGTTTAATTTTTAAAAGGAGTTTCTTGTAATAGGTATATGCAATAAGTACAGCAAGCCTTGATTTTCCAGGTAAACGTTTAATACCGGATAAGGCATCCCTGAAGTCATTTTCAATATCAAGAATAAGAATATTCTTTTTATTTTCATCAAAAGTATTTCTATCAAAATCGGGGAAGTAAACACGGTTGAGCAATTCTACATCATCTCTAAGATCTCGCAGGAAGTTTACTTTCTGGAAAGCAGAACCAAGCTTCATAGCTGGCAACTCAAGCTGCTCATAAAGGTCGTCATTGCCATTAGTAAAAACCCTTAGGCACATTAAACCGACCACATCTGCAGAGCCATATATATAATTTCGTATTTCAACTTCATCAATATAAATTTGTTTGGAAAGGTCGGCTTTCATGCTTTTAAGGAAAGAATCGACAAGGCTGAGTGGGATATTATACTCCTTTACAGTTTTGGAAAAAGAATGGAGAATAGGGTTAGTACTAATACCATCTTCGAGGGCTTTGTGAAAATCTTTTTCAAATTCATCAAGAAGTCTTTTCTGATCAGAATCGAAGAAAGTATCAACAATTTCATCAGCTACGCGAACGAAACCATAAAGGCTGTAAATAGCTTTCTTCATTCTTCCGGGAAGAAAGCTTACAGCAATAGAAAAGGATGTGCTGTATTTTTTTGTAAAAATTTTACTCGTATTAAAAGATACTTCGTCGTAAAGATTCATAAATGATATTAGTTAGGTTATAATGCGAAAAACAACAATGTAAGGAAATTGTTTAATAAAAAGAATTTTTTTAATAAGAACTATAAAATCATAAAAGGTAAAAATAATTCAGAAATTTGTCTTAAAGCATGACTCTACAATTGAACATGTAAGTATGGTTTTAAAAGGGAGCTTGTATTGAGATCTGAATATGTGTCAATAATAAATAAATTTCAAATTTAATTACCCCCTTATCTCTATACTTTAAATATCAACTATTTATAAAAAAATATATTAAAACCTAAACATTTTATTACATAGATAGAAAATTATTTACTTAAATTTTTTTATTTAAGTATTCAAATTTCGTAAATTGAATACGTAATTTTCAAATAAAAAATGGACTATAATTCTGACTTATCAGACAAATTCAGGACAATATTCAACTTAAGTCCTGTGGCAGCAATTATATCTGATATAAAATCGGGATGCTACAGTGATGTTAATGAGCAATATTGCAAACTGACAGGCTATTCAAGGGATGAGCTGATAGGTAAATCGCCCAGAGATATAGGAATATGGAGTTCTTCAACACCAAGAGAAGAGTATATCAAACTAATACAAAACAATAAAAACATAAAGGAAGAACCTTTTCAGATAAATACCAAGCAAAATGAAATAAAGGATATTTTATGGTCAGCTGAAGTAATAAAATTTGATGACAACGAATATATCCTTTCAATGATTCATGATGTTACAGAGCAGAAGAAAATTGAAGAGCTATATAAATGGACAGGATTAACGCTTCAAAAGCAAAAGAAAATATTCAATACTTTAAACAACATAATTTCAAATGCTAACAAGGCAGAAGACATGCAATCCCTGTGTGCGATCATCATTGAAGATATTTTAAGGATACTTGATTTTGATATCGGGGGAATTTACATCCTTAATCAGGAAAAAGACAAAGCCACATTAGAATATTCGTTAAATGTCCCGGAGGATTTTCTTAAAAAAGTAAAAGTTGTAAATACATCGAATCCATTATATTCAAAGGTTCTAATTGATGGGGAACCACTTTTCAATGAGCATTATGAAACTTTGTCTCCTGTTGCGGCATCAACATACAATATTTGTTCAGCGGCAAGTGTTCCTTTGGTTTCAAAGAAGAAAATCATTGGCGCTTTAAATTTCATTAGTACAAAAAGATCGGTAATTTCAGAAGATGAAAAGTTTCTTTTGATTTCAATTGGGAATGAAGCCGGGACAATAATAAACAGGATAAAGGCTGAAGAAGAATCAAAGGCAGCAGCATTAAACCTGGAATCCCTTTTCAACTCTATAGATGAAATGGTTTTTATTCTAGATTTGAATGGGAATATTATAAACGCTAATGATGCAGTATGCCGGAGGTTAAACTACACTAAAGAAGAATTGGAGAAAATGCATGTTTTATCGTTACAT
>CAYUEI010000343.1:0-3064 GCA_964443445.1 uncultured Prolixibacteraceae bacterium
AGCTTAAAAACACTTTACGAAGATTATTCAAATCAGCTTTAATCAATCATATCACATTTTCAGGAGGAGAGCCTCTTTTAGTTGAAAGACTAAAAGAGCTCTCTCTTTTTTGCAGGTTAAAAGGGGCTTCTGTTTCTGTTATTACTAATGGAAATGCAGGAACTGAAGAAGATATTCTACAGCTGCTTTCAATTGGTGTTAAACTTTTTGAACTTCCGTTTCATTCTGTTTCTCCGGAAATACACGATGAAATGACTGGCGTTACAGGTTCATGGAATAAAGCTAAGGACCGCATGACCTTTATTAGAAATTCAGGAGGGATGGTAGTTCCTGTCATTGTCATTACCAAATTTAATTTTCAAACTATAGGCGAAACCCTTAGTTACCTCAACGAAACGGGATTCAAACGTATCATGCTTAACCGGTATAACATTGGAGGAATAAATACTAATTCTCCTTCAAACGTTATGCCCTCTAAAGAAGAACTGAACTACGCTTTCAAACAGGCCGATGATGCAGGAAAGAAACTTAATCTCGACCTTTCTTCCAATGTCTGCACTCCCCATTGTATCGTTAATCCGTCAGATTATAAAAATATCAGGTTTACAAATTGCTCTCCTGAAGTAAATAAAAGGCCTTTAACTATGTCAGCTACAGGCGATTTAAGATTTTGCAACCATTCCCCTGTTATCTTGGGGAATATCTTTACTGACACAATAGATAACATTCTTGCAAAAGGACAGCAATCCAACGATTGCCTGACTATACCTTCTTTCTGCAATGACTGCAAACTTTACAACAGATGCCTCGGCGGATGCAGGGCTGCTTCCCAACAAGCCGGTAAAACATTTCATGATGTTGACCCCGTTGCTGAATACATGAAACATGAAATTACATGTAATGTATACTGAAATGAAAAACCTCATAAAAAAATATCTCTGTTTACTTATTATCCTGAGCTTTGCAGGATGCGATAAAAATGATTCTTTCCATGACCTTGTCACCGGAAAATATATTTACATTTTAAATGAAGCCTCTGAAACTATATGCTCTAATTCCTATAATAAAAATGGTCTTCTTATAAAAAGCATATCGCATGATATCGCATATTCCCCGGGCGAAAATGCTGAATTAAATTATATCTGGAATTTAAATAACTTATTGGTTAAAAAAACAGGATATATTCCCGGAATAATATATATGTCAAGCTACAGTGGAGCTGAAGGAAAGGACGTTAAGTTTATTTATGAATATGATGAGAATGACAGGCTTTCAAAGATCACTACCTATTTCCATTATCCCGATTTCCCGGAAATTGATTACACTACAATACAAAAATTTGAATACGCAAATGATAAAGTCATTGAATACAATGGAAATACACCGGAAGAAATAACCTTGAGAACTGAATATCTGTTCAACAATAATGGCAATATCCATTCAAAGCTTTATTATTACAAAACTGAAGCCGACAGCTTTATTATGAATAACATGGAAGAGTTTACCTATGATAACAATAAAACTCCTTTCCAGGCGGAACCTACGCCTAAGTCAAAGAACAACGTCCTTACCCAGAAGGTAACTTATTATCAAAGTAATGAACAAGGAATATACTCCCAATCATATACATCAGAATTTTCAAATGAATACGAATATAATATCTACGGATACCCGGAGAAAATGATTATCACTTATCCTAACTGGAATAAAGAAACAAGAATCTATAAATATTAAATACCATGAAAATGAAAACTTTATCTTCACTCCTCATTGCCATTTCTTTGTTAATTGTTGTATCGTGTGAAAAAGACAACAATGACCCGAAAGATATCGATGTCAATGAGAAATCAGAACTCCTCATTTTAGAAACCAATGAGTTTGGCCTTGATATGTTTCGCCTTATCAACAATTATGAAACGGATAACTTTACTATCTCCCCGCTCAGTGTTTCTCTTGCTCTGGCCATGACTTACAATGGAGCAGAAGGCGAAACAAAGGTCGCCATGGAAAAAGCAATGCGCCTTTGGGGCCTAACCACTGAAGAGATTAATGCTTGCTACCAAAGCCTTACCAAAGCTCTTCTTGAAGCTGATCCCAAGGTCACCCTTGAGATTGCCCAATCAATATGGTACAGGCAGAATTACAATGTACTGCAAGATTTCAAAACTGTAAATGAAACTTATTACGATGCAGAAGTCAATGAACTTGATTTCAGTCGCCCCGATGCTAAAGATGTTATCAACAACTGGATTGAAGATAAAACTCATGACAAGATCAAGGATATGATTAAGCAAGTTAATCCAGACCATGTCATGTTCCTTGTCAATGCAGTGTACTTCAATGGAGAATGGCAATGCGAATTTAAAAAGTCAGATACTTTTAAGTCAACTTTCTATAAAGAAGACGGAAGTGAAACTGAAGTAGATATGATGAAGAAAAAGGATACAGTAAATTACTTTAACAACGATCTATTCAAAGACCTGTTCAATGCTGTCCAATTACCTTATGGAAGAGGAAACTTTAACATGGTAATTCTTTTACCAAAAGAAGATAAAACCTGCAATGATATAATTGAGAAGATGACACCTGACAACTGGCATATATGGATGGAAAGCTTCCGAAATAAAGATGAAATAAGTATCTGGCTACCTAAATTCAAGGATGAATATGAAATTAAACTAAACGATATCCTCACAGAAATGGGAATGGGCATTGCCTTCAACGGAGCTGCTGATTTCAGTGGTATTAATGGTGAAGGGGGAATATTCATTGATTATGTCCAGCATAACACTTTCATTGATGTAAACGAAAAAGGAACTGAAGCTGCTGCTGCCACAGTAATTGCAATGAAAGAAAATGCTGCTCCACTTGAAAATGTATTCCATGCAAACAAACCTTTTATCTTTGCTATTACTGAGAAAGAAACAGATGCTATCCTCTTTATTGGGAAAATGAAAGAACCAAAATATTAAATTAAAGCTTCAGGATTTACGATATGGGGTATTGTATGATATTTACAATACCCTATTATATTTTCTGCAGCCAGTATCGACATCTTTGCCCT
>CAYUEI010000344.1:0-3048 GCA_964443445.1 uncultured Prolixibacteraceae bacterium
TATATGTTTTTTTGAAAAATTATATATATTCGCATAAAATGAATAAATATTTATTGTTAAACATACTATACACCTAATTATGTACTGGACATTAGAATTAGCCTCGAAACTTGAAGATGCACCTTGGCCAGCAACCAAAGATGAACTAATCGACTTTGCTATCAGATCAGGCGCACCCCTTGAAGTAATAGAAAATCTTCAGGAAATTGAAGATGAAGGAGAAATATATGAATCAATCGAAGACATCTGGCCAGATTATCCGAGTAAAGATGATTTCTTCTTTAATGAAGATGAGTATTAATCAAAAATAAAAAAAGCCCTTTAAAAGGGCTTTTTTATTTTATAATAAAAAGAAAAGAGCCTTTCGGCTCTTTTTCTTTTATAATGACTTAATAGGCTTCTTTCCTGAAATCAATGAGCTGGCACTTTTATTGTTATAATTTTCCAGACTCATTAAAGTATAGGTAGCTGAACCAAAGCAACCAAGGTCAACGCATATTTCTGTAGAGAACTCAATATATTTTTCACATGTAAAAACAGTTCCTTTAAAAGCATCGTAATATAATGCGCCGTAAGCAGCAGGATATCCTATTACAGAAATATCTTCCAGTAATGTTTGTTCTTCACCATAGCTGAAACTAAAATCAGCAAGGTTTATTTCAGCTTTCATTACAGAAACATCAGCTCCATCCATGAATCCGGTAATTACCAATCCAATATTGCTGCCTGTATATTCAGGGTCTATCATTGAAGTAACTGTATATTCATAGACTTCACCCTTCCCCCAATCTTCTTTACAATACATTACTCCAATATAATCATCGATATTGAAAGAACATGGAACAGCAATCATTACATCAGGATCAGATCCTTTTAAATTAGCTAATTCAGCGTATACACTAGAACTCATTGTATTGTAGGCTTTTCCACCAAGAACCTGATATGGAGGTAATGCTTTCCCTTTTACTGTTGGAACAGCAAATACATGGAAACTGTCACCTTCTTTAATATCGGCAGAAGAATTTAATTCAGGTACTGCATCTACTAAATTAGCTGTTGTAATAGTCAATTCCAAAGGAAGAGTTGTAATGTTATCCTTAATCACATATTGCTTTTCATAGTTGCCGTTATAAACGACCACAATAGAAATCTTATCAAACGGTGAATCATATAACTTATCCAAAGTAGCTTTGAAAGAATAATCATCAGGGTTAATTATATTAATGTAATTGTCAGATGCTGAAGCATCAACATTAATATAAGGCACGCATCCTTCCGTCATGCCTTCAGGCAGCGGACCATTCTCATCAACCTCGCAACTATAGGCTATAAAGAGTACAGCTGCAATTATTGAAATATATCTAAGTAGTAATTTCATTTTCTTTTGTTTTTAAAATTATCAATTATTTATCCCAGAAAATTGTAGCTGATCCTGCAGATTTCTGATCCGGAGCATTATCATTTATAGATAATTCATTAGAACTCCATGGAAAAGATAATGGGTAAGGTCTTATACATTCTACAGGAACCTTTCCGCTACCTTCAGGACCGCCTGTTGCCAATTCTTTCATTGTATTCGGGTCAAACAATACAGGATAACCTGTACGACGATAGTCAGTATATGAATCGTTTGAAGAACCAAATTTAGAAATCCATTTTTGAGTCATAATGATTTCAAACTTCTTTTCAGCTGAAGATGCGTCAAATTCACCCAATACTCCATCCAAATAATTTGTATAATCTTCTGATCCCAGCAATTCCGGTTCTGTTCCCATACCGGCAACTGCAGTAACTGCATCAACCTGTGCAAAAGATGCTTCAACAGCTGACTGCAATAAAACTCTTACATCATCAGCAATCTTTCCTTTTGCAGCAAGTTCAGCTTTTAAATACAATACGTCGGCTGCTGTTATCATTCTATAAGGAGCTGCACCGGTTCCTGCTTTTACTCCGAGACTTTTTGACTTGTCAAGATCTGCTGAATCATAAGCTCCGCCTACAGGATATAAACCTATCATTGCAAAGGTATTACGACCTGCTCCATCTCTGTTAACTCCATTAGAACCAAAATATATTGATACAAAACTACCATCTTTGTATTCAGGAGTTGTTTCTGGATTTTCTCCGTCACCTAATTGAGTACAGATATAATAAGGTACTCGTGGGTCAGGATTTCCAGTAAAAATATGAGCTGCTTTTCCGTTTAATATTTCCCAGAACCATGGGCTTATATATGAACTTACTTGTCCTCCAGCATATTCATCAACAAATCCTGGATTTCTGTCATCAGGTGCTACTGATGGGCCGTAAGGAATTGAAAAATCTTCTCCTTCACTGATAAGATCTCCGGCAAGCAATGCATTAACCTTTGCCTGATCGTAAAGATCAGTATTCATGGCCTGAACGTACAATTTCAGCTTCAATGAATTTACAGCTTTAATCCACAAATCAGGATCGCCACCGTAAATAATATCATCAGCACCCGGCACAAGTAAATTCTTAGATCCAGTATTTGAAATGTCAGCAATTGCCTGATCAAGTAATGTAAAACAAGCTGCATATATATCCTTGTCTACATCAAACTTAGGATTGAAATTACCTGCAGTACATGCTTCTGAAAATGGAATATTTCCCCAAATATCTACCATCATTGAATATAAATATGCCTTATAAAACTTACCTATACCCGCATAAATCATATTATCCGATTCAGTAGCATTAGAAATAAGGCTTTCTGTTTCTTTCAATGGTCCAACATATAATGAAGCCCATGCGTTGTCCAGATCGCTTCCTTTGATACCGTATTGGTCAATACCTTCACGGCTTGATAACTGATGAACAAATACTGATGTTATATAGCCAAGATCGAAATACCCGTTACCCAAAACACCTCCGATGTCTTGATTAATTACGGGTAAGACTTTGTTAATTTTTAATTTCGAAGGATTATTAGGATCGGTATTAATATCGAGCCATCCTTCACACGATGATAACAGTAACGTTATCAATGCTATAATAGGAATAAACTTTTTCATACATTGAAAATTT
>CAYUEI010000345.1:0-3015 GCA_964443445.1 uncultured Prolixibacteraceae bacterium
TCCCAAGCATTGCAAAGCCCAGATCGGCATGAAGCTTATTGAAAACAGGAGCACCCAATCCAGCGGGGACACCCTTAATTACACAAGTAATAGTACCTCCGACTGTATCGTGGTTTCTGCCGGCCTCTTCAATCCTTTCAATCATTCTTTGAGCTGTTTCAGGGTGGGGGCATCTTACTATATTACTTTCGGTTTGCGATAAGTCGAGTTCGTAATATGGAATATCAAGAGAAATATCGCTTACGCTGCTGACAAACGCCTGAATTGATATACCATTAACAGCAATCAACTGTTTGGCAATTGCTCCGCCAACAACACGGGCAATAGTTTCACGGGCAGAAGATCTGCCGCCACCACGGTGATCTCTGATGCCATATTTCTGAGAATAAGTATAATCGGCATGAGAAGGTCTGAAAACATCTTTCAGATTATTGTAATCATTAGAATGTTGATCTTTATTTCTTACAATAAACCCAATTGGAGTTCCTGTTGTTTTCCCTTCAAATATTCCTGAAAAGAGTTCTACATTATCTGGTTCATTCCTTTGTGTAGTAATTTTTGATTGACCGGGTTTTCTCCTGTTAAGATCTGCCTGAACCATATCAATATCAATGATTAAGCCAGCCGGGCAACCATCGATTATACCACCAATGCCTGAACCATGAGATTCACCAAAAGTTGTTAATCTGAAGATGTTTCCAAAACTATTCATTATATAAGGATTAAATATCTCAATAATTTGATTAGCAGCAACCTGAGCCGCAGCCTTCATCATGGCCACCACACCCGTCTTCATGTCCTCCGCATCCTGAACATCCGCCACCACATCCCATCATAGGATTGAGTTCTTCTTCAGTTGCTTCACGTACTTCAATAATATTACCCTTGAAATGAAGATTGACGCCTGCCAGAGGATGATTGAAATCCATCTTGATATGTTCTTCCTGTACGTCGATAACAATACCTGACATACGCTGACCTGTATTAGTTTGCATAGGTATCTGACTTCCAACAGAAAACCGGGCTTCATCAAAATGTCCGTCTACAACAAAAATATTCTTTGGTAAATCAACCACAGCATCATTGTCAATTTCTCCATAAGCATCAATGGCATCAAGACTCATTTCAAAATCATCGCCTTCTTTAAATCCGGCAAGATTAGATTCGAATTTTGGCAGCATCATCCCAATACCATATACAAATTGCAGTGGATTATCATCAGATGTTTGTTCAATGATTTCACCCTGAGCATTGTCAGACCTTAGTATGTAACTTAAAGTTACCATTTTATTTTCAGAAATATTCATCTTGTAAATTTTAAAATTAAAGGTTTCAAAGTTAATTAAAATGTTATCTGTAACAATTTTTAAAAATAATGGTTTTAAAAAAATGGTTATTTTTAATGATATAATGATAAAATGTACGTTATTTGTCATTCAAATATTGAGAAGCAGCTCTATTGATTAAAAATATTTTGATTTTTTTGCTTATTAAATCTCTTTGCCGTATTATTGCATTGAAAATTCAAAAGTTTTTCAACAACTGCATTTCCACAAATTTATTTTTCAACCAATTATTTTTTAGTCTAATAAGAAAGACGATTAATCATTACTAGAATATGTACGATATTATTGAATTAAATGGCAAGCTTGTTACGGAGCTTCGTGATATTGCAAAAGAATTACAAATCAAACGTGCGGAGAAATTAAAGAAGGAAGAATTGGTTTACAAAATTCTTGACACTCAGGCGATACTTGCTTCTGAAAACAAACTTAAGCCAATTAAAACTTCCGGTGGTAAAGATCCGGATAGCAAAACTGAAGAAAAGAATAAGGAAGATGATTTCTTCAAACGTAAACGACTTAGAATAAATCCTTTTAAAGAAGAAAAAACAGAAAGGGTAGAAAAGGTAGTAATTCCTAAATACCAATCTGACAGTGAAATGACCGGTGGAGATAATCAGGATCAAAAACCTGAAGAAGAAAAGGATATTCAAAAGCCTGCTGATACCACTATTCCCGAAAAAAGAGAAGACAGACCTCAAAGGAGAAATGACAGAAATGATTTTAGTATTAAGAAAGATCAAAATGTCAGACCAAGAGAAGAAGGTTTTTTTCAGGATGCAAGACCTTCAGATAACAAAGACCGTCAGGGGGAAAGAAAAACCTTCCATGACAGGGATAACCGTAAATTTGACCGTCAGGGAGACAGACCACAAAACAGACCCTATGATCGTCAATTCGATCGTCAGGGTGACAGACCACAAAACAGACCGTTTGATAAACAACCGGATAGACTGTTTGATAAACAACCGGATAGACTGTTTGATAAACAACCGGATAGGCAGCCCGAAAGACAACCGGACAGGCAACCCGAAAGACTGGCTGAAAATTCAGACGATTTGCAATTGACAATCCAACCCGAAATTGTTCAGGAAGTTAAAATTGAAAAACAAATCGAAAGACCGATTGAAATTGCAGGTGATAAACAATCTGAAAGGACGTTTGAAAAAACTAATGAGAATCAACCTCAAAACGGTCAGGGCAATTATCCTCCTCAGCAAAAACAAAACTACAATAAAGGAAAACAAGATAAGACTATCTTTGATTTTGAAGGATTGATTACAAATTCAGGAGTTCTTGAAATTATGCAGGATGGCTATGGATTCCTTCGCTCTTCTGATTATAATTACCTGAATTCACCGGATGATATTTATGTATCCCAATCACAAATTAAGCTTTTTGGACTTAAGACCGGAGATACAGTAAAAGGAACAATCAGACCTCCAAAAGAAGGAGAGAAATACTTTCCGCTTATTAAAGTGCTTGAAATTAACGGTCGCCCTCCTGAATATGTTCGTGACAGGGTTCCGTTCGATCATTTAACTCCCCTTTTCCCTGAAGAAAAATTCAATATTACAGGACAACCGAATGCTTCTCTTTCAGTTAGAATTGTAGATTTATTCGCTCCGATAGGTAAAGGACAACGTGGTTTGATTGTTGCTCAGCCTAAGAC
>CAYUEI010000346.1:0-1826 GCA_964443445.1 uncultured Prolixibacteraceae bacterium
TGTATTTCAGAACCATCATTAACTCCGCATCCTGCAAGCACAACAGCAAAATTTTTATGCTTCATCTCCTGAATTTTAAATTCTCCTAATCAAAGCTAAGTAAAAAAATGATGCAAGAGCAAATGTTGTTCTAAAGAATTTATAATTATGAACTAACGTTATTTAAAAAAAAGATATATTTGCCGTTCAGTTTAAAAAATCTTGTATAAGAATTAACAAAATTAAAAACAAATGCAGAATAAAGGCGTTATAAGGCTATTTTCAATATTACTGGCCTTGGTTTGTATATACCAGCTTTCGTTTACGCTGGTATCAACGCGGGTAGAAAAGAAAGCTGCCCAAATTGCAAAAGGGAATGATAAAAAAGAGTTTCATTACCTTGATTCCATGTCAGGCGAAACCGTATATAATTTTCTCGGTATTCGTAAATTCACTTATAAAGAGGTAAAACAAAGAGAAATAAATCTTGGTCTTGACTTAAAGGGTGGTATGAACGTAACCCTTGAGATTTCTGTTGTTGACCTTGTGAGAGCTTTGTCTAATAATAGCAAGGACTCGACATTCAATGCAGCGATCAGGCTTGCACAGGAAAAACAAAAAAACAGTCAGGAAGATTTTGTTACCTTGTTTGGAACAGCATTCAGGGAGATTGATCCTAATGCAAGGTTAGCTGCCAATTTTCTTACTCCTGAATTGAAAGATCGTATTACATTCAATTCTACGAATAATGAAGTAATTGAAGTTATAAAAGAAGAAGCTGATGCTGCTATCGATAACTCATTTAACATCTTAAGATCTCGTATTGACCGTTTTGGAGTTGTTTCACCAAATATTCAAAAGCTGTCACAAAGAGGCAGGATACTTGTTGAGCTTCCGGGAGTGAAGGATAAAGAACGAGTTCGTAACCTTCTTCAGGGGACAGCTTCACTTGAATTCTGGGAAACATTTGAGAATCAGGAAATTTATCCTTATTTGCTTGAAGTAAATAACATGTTGAAAGACATGAATATCGGCACGAGCAGTAAATCAGTAAAAAGTTCAACTGAAACTTCAGCTGCAGAAAGCCTTCTTGACGAGGTTAAAGACAGCACATCTCAGATTTCAGAAGGCGAAAAGAAAGATGATTTATCACTTCTTGATGAAATTGAAACTAAAAAGAGTAATAGTCCGGCAGATGCTTCCGGTAATATGAGTGCTGATTATCCATTATTTAATGTTTTGATGCCTAACGTAAACAATCAGGGTCAGTTATTTCCTGGTCCGGTTATTGGTATTGCAAACTATAGTGATACATCAACAGTAAACTACTATTTGAGTTTAGCAAAACAAAAATCACTTCTTCCAAGAGATTTAAAGCTTAGTTGGCAGTTGAAACCTTTTGATGAAAAAGGTGTATTTTTCCAGCTTATTGCTTTAAGGGTAACTACACGCGATGGTAAAGCTCCTCTTGATGGAGGTGTTATTAATGATGCAAATCAGGACTTTGGACAAAGTCAGGCAACTGCAGAAGTTAACATGAATATGAACAGTGAAGGCTCAAAGATTTGGGCAAGAATGACAAAAGACAATCTTGGTAAATCTATTGCAATTGTTCTTGATGGTTATGTAGTATCATATCCTACTGTTCAGAGTGAAATTACTGGAGGTCGTTCAAATATAACAGGTAATTTCACAGTTGAAGAAGCGAAGGACCTTGCAAACATGTTGAAGTCAGGCAAAATGCCAGCTCCGGCTAATATTGTTGAAGAATATGTTGTTGGACCTACCTTAGGTAAGGAATCAATCAATGCAGGTATGTGGTCATTCTTTATTGCCTTCATATTTGT
>CAYUEI010000346.1:1926-3002 GCA_964443445.1 uncultured Prolixibacteraceae bacterium
ACCGGTATTGTTCTTTATTTCTTTGGATCTGGTCCAATTAAAGGGTTTGCCACTACACTTATCATAGGTATCCTGACATCACTCTTTACTGCAATATTTATTACCCGACTGATAATGGAATTCTTCCTTTCAAAGAATTTTAATATAAAATTCATTACAAAGTTTGCAATGAAAATACTTCAATCGACGAACTATAAGTTCATTAAGAACCGTAAAGTTGCTTACTGGATTTCTGGTGTCATTTTGGGTGTTTCAATATTATCAATGGTATTTAGAGGATTTGACTATGGAATCGATTTCAAGGGAGGACGTACTTATGTCGTTGAATTCAAGGAGGATGTAAAAGTAGCTGATGTTTCAAAGTTACTTACAGATGAATTTGGTTCAGCTCCTGAAGTAAAAACATTCGGATCTAATAATACTGTTCGTATTACTACTGACTTTAAAATTGACGAAAACACTAAAGAGGTTGATAATCAGGTTGAAGATAAATTATTCGCTGGATTGAAACCTATTACAGGTGAAATCACAAAAGATAATTTTATACAGAATTTTATAAAGAGTTCGAATAAAGTAGGACCAACAATTTCTGACGATATCAAGAAAGGAGCTTTAATAGCTATTTTTCTTTCACTTGTTGGGATATTTATTTATATCCTTTTCAGATTTAAAAAGTGGTATTTCAGTCTTGGAGGTATTGCTGCGCTTGCACATGATGCTATTGTAGTATTGGGATTCTTCTCGATATTCAGAGGATTACTCCCTTTCAACATGGAAGTAGACCAGACGTTTATTGCAGCAATTCTTACAGTTATTGGTTACTCTATAAACGATACTGTGGTAATTTTCGACAGGATTCGTGAGTATTTGGGATTACATCCGAAAGAAACATTGGAGAATAATATGGACAATGCAGTAAATCATACTCTGCGTCGTACATTAAATACTTCACTTTCAGTTATCGTAGTACTTCTTGCAATAATTATTTTCGGTGGTGCTTCTATACGTGGTTTTGCTGTTGCAATGCTTGTAGGTTGTATTTCCGGTGTATATTCAACAGTATTTGTTGCAACGCC
>CAYUEI010000347.1:0-2999 GCA_964443445.1 uncultured Prolixibacteraceae bacterium
TTGTCAATATCTCCATTCATCTCATAAGCCAGAGCAATATTTAGCAATACTTTACTACGGGTTGAACTGCTACCTTTCTCTTCAAATAAAAGCCAGTTGTTCAATGCTTCATCCCATTTGCCATCTGCTGCCAGCTTTATTGAATTATCAATTGCCGTATCTCCAACGATATAGTAGTATCGGCTTACTTCTACCCATCTGGGCGCTATTAAATCGCTGAAATTGAGCGCTGACTTTATCCCTGTTTCTACTGCTGCATCCTTGATTGCAGGCAGATTGTTAAAAACAGTTATAAGCTTATATTGATAATCTTCCCAAAACAATGTGTCCTGACTTGTTTTAAAATCAACTATTATTTGCTTTTTGGCAGGATAATATATTCTCCAATGTGCTCGTGAAAAATATGTTATGGAAGCGTAATATGCTTTTTCAAACTCAAAATAATCACCAAATTCAGTTTTGGTATTGTATTTAGTGCTGGTTTTCATTGCTATGTTTTCAAGCACTATCAGCGCATCTGTTTGAAATTCACTGCAAACAGCTTCTACATATTCCCAGCTTAAAGGATCATTTGTCTGAGTGTAAGGCAAAGCCCTGTAAATATTCCTTTCCAATGGTATAACTACATCATATCTGTCGGAATCAAAAAGCAAATCACCCAGAACTTTTAAAGTAGTATCTGCAGCCACACTGTCAAGTATTACCTTGTCAATATTGAAATTTTGTTTGTAGAATGATATTTGAAGCGAATCTTTATTGTAATTCTGAAATTCAGGCGTCATTGCCCTGTTTAACAGAGTAAAACTTTGTATGGAATCTGAAATAAGATATTTTGGTTTCTGCGGAATCTCAACAGTAAACTTCTTTAGCTGGGCATGAACATAGTTCGATAATATTACCAATGCCAGTATTATTAATAGCTTTTTCATACTTTCAAGTTTAGACTAGTAACTTCCCCAAAATTTTCTCAAAAACCATTCCAAAGTTAGCAAAACAACTATTATTATCATTAGTAATTTCCAATCAATTATTTCGCTGATATTTTTCTCTTTGTGAACTTTCTCTTTGATTTTTTGATTGCTTTCAAGTGTAGATATCAGTTCTTTATAATTTTCTTTCAAAAATAACTTTCCACCTGTCTTTTGCGAAATGGAATTTAAAAGATTGAAATTTGCCCTTCTGTTTTGCTTTTCAATATTTATTTCTTCAATATTGAATACCCCACTTTGCGTGAAATCCTTTTCTCCAATTTTTGTTGAAGCAGTAAATGTATATCGTCCGGGCTTTAAAAATCCAAGATTAAGATTGTATTCAAAATTGTTTGAATCGAAAAGATAATCAAGCTCAGAATTTGTCGAATCTGTTAATGTCAGTTTCACTTCTGAAGTTGTGATTGGCTCATATATTTCATTGTACACCTGAGCCTTAAGCCTTACAGATGATATTTCAGGTGCTATCCGCTTATATAAAATCTTAAACTGCTCTTTCACCTCTTTTATGCACAGATAATTAAACATACTGACAATCAGCTGGTCAAATGATTCGGAGTTGTCATAGTTCTGAAATTCATACAGTTTCCATCTCCATATCCCTTCTCCTGTTATTACCCCAATTTTTCTTCCAGCTATATCTCCTGTCATTATCAATGGATAATTCAACTCTACACCATTGATCTTCTGATATGCCAATACCGAATATTCACTGCTGAACTCATATTGAGTATAGTGCGAAAGAAGGGGAGGATATACCTGTGATACATTTTTAATGTTAACTGGTATGGAAAATAAAGTAAATGCTTCGTTAAAGTTTGCTGAACTCTCCTGACTCATTGATGATGATGTCATTGAAAATTTCAACCCCATATTGTTGAGAGAACTCAACGATGTGCCGGGACCAATTAAAACAAGCAATGGTACCTTCGATCCAACTATTTCAGTATAAAGGTCACTTTGCTGACGTTTAAGCGAAGGAATCTGATTGAGTACCACAAGGTCGTAATCTTTAATATTCCCTTTAAAATTGGCTATTTCTGATGTCGTAACCTCGAAATTAGCCTGACGCTTCAAAGTCTCACTGATAGACCCAATATCAGGGTGCGGTGCTTCGGTCAGAAACAAAACCTGAAATTTGTTATCGTGTACCTCAATGGTGAATCTGTAATAATTATTATCTGTATTTATTTCATTCGAAACCGGAGAGAGGACTATTGAAACATCCTGTAGTCCTGTTTTTTCCGATTTAAGGTTAATTGTTTTACTGTAATAATAATCTGGCTGAGGAACATCTATTTGCTCTGAGTACATCATTTTACCCGCCAGATATACTGATAATTGTGCAGGTGATGAATTGAAATTCTCAAAGTTTGTTTCTATTTCCAAAGGAAAGCTGTTGCCCAGAAAAACATTGGTATTGTGCGATACATCACTTATTGCCTGATCTGAAAAAGAGGTAGTGTCGCCAAATCCAATTGTATACACTGGCGATTGAATTCTTTCAATGTATTGTAAAGGATTTCTTCCTTCGTTATATATTCCATCACCTATGAGTACTATTGCTCCGACATTTAAATTATAATACCTTTTATCAATCTCTTCTATGAAATCAGAATAGTTTGATATCTTGTCACTGAAATCTGAATTATTTGATTGCCTTACTTCTTTCCCAAAACTAAGCGTTTGAATATCATAGTCCCTGAATGACTCTGAGGTAAGTTCTCCCAATATCTTGCTGATGTCTTCACCATTCTTCTGATCAACATTTACCGATTCTGAGTTGTCAACTCCAATCACAAGTATGGGCTTTTCAATTCTTTTTTTAATCGTTTCAGCTAATGGGGATAAGATTAGAAAAGAAATAATAAGAATATATAAAAATCTTATCCCGCTTAAAAGATATCCCTGCAATTTATTGAATTCATCTTTATCCTTTCGGTGATGATAAATGAGATATGCTATTGCAAGAGCAGCGATAATTATCATTAACAGATAAAGTCCTGCGTT
>CAYUEI010000348.1:0-2975 GCA_964443445.1 uncultured Prolixibacteraceae bacterium
TTGCCGGATGCTTAATTGGTATGTATCCCGCAAATGCAAAACTCTGACCGTTTAACCCCGATGCCATTAATGACAGCAATATTGATGAAGGCCCTACAAGCGGTCTTACTTCTATCCCTTTCTGATGGGCTACCCTTACTGCATCTGAACCGGGATCTGCAATGCCCGGACAACCAGCTTCAGATATTATTCCAACATCCTCTCCAGCCTGCGTTACTGAAAGAAATTCAACCATGTCATCATGACGGGTACGCTTATTTATTTCATTGAACTTCAAATCATCAATTACGATGTCCTTGTCGATCTTTTTTATAAAACGCCTTGCTGTCCTTTCATCTTCTACCAGATAATTCTTGATTGAACCTACTAATGCTTTTATATCAGAAGGCAAAACCTTGTATGGATTATCATCGCCTAATGTCGTTGGTATTAAATATAGTCTTCCTGCCATGTTGAAATATTTGGCTCAAAAATACATCAATTATGATTGAAACATTGAATCAGTAAGTTATTTTTGTATTATATAAAATATATTCGTCTTGAAAGTTAGATTTTTAGGAACAGGCACTTCTCAGGGAGTACCCGTTGTAGCATGTAATTGTAATGTTTGTCGCTCTTCCGATGAAAAGGATAAAAGATTGAGGGCTTCTATGCTTGTTGAAGTCGACGGATTAACACTGGTTATTGATGCAGGCCCCGATTTCAGACAGCAAATGCTTAAGGCTGATGTGAAAAGACTTTCTGCTATCCTGCTTACTCATGAACACTACGACCATATTGCCGGTCTTGATGAAATCAGATCTTTTAACTGGGTACAGAAACATGCTACTGATATCTACGCTGAAAAGAGAGTGCAGGAATCTGTTAAAAAGGTTTTTTCTTATGTCTTTGATAATAACAAATACCCCGGGATTCCTCAAATGAATCTTATTGAGCTTAAGGATAAACCATTTTTTATTGGCAAGACTGAGATTATTCCTGTCAGAGGCTATCACTTTAAACTTCCTGTGTATGGTTTCAGAATAGGCAATTTTGCATATATGACAGATGTTAAGGAAATTAAAGATGCGGATATTGAAAAACTTAAAGGTTTGAAAGTGTTGGTTGTAAATGCCCTCCGGAAACAGGATCATCTTTCGCATATGACGCTAAGTGAGGCCCTTAAGCTTGTTGATAAGGTTAAGCCCGAAATGACCTATTTAACTCATGTCAGTCACCAGATGGGTTTGTATAGCGATATTTCTATGGAGCTTAACGATGGGGTTCAATTTGCTTATGATGATCTGGAACTCGTCTTCGAATAGTAAGTTATAAGGTATAAAACAGCTCCCCCAACCAGAAATATTATTCCTGCTGATATAAAACCTGTCTTAAGCGAATAATTATCTATTGTCCACCCTAATAAAGGTCCTAGCAAGGCAAAGAAAATTCTGATAAACATATCCCTCAATGAAAGAACTGTTGCCCTGATGTCTGAATCTATCATGCTGTGTACATAATCTTTAAGAACAGGCGTTGCCATCCCTCTTATGAGGTATATTATGAAGATAATCGGCAAAGCAATGTAGCTTATCGTAAATCCTGTAATTATAAATCCTGCCGAAAGTGAAACCAAGATGAAACCAGTTGTTTGCTTTTCAGTAAACATGCTTTCAATCTTGTGGGCAAAAAAGGAAGAGGTTCCAGCTGTTAGATTAAGTACTGTCCACACCACTCCAAACATAGCAAGCGGCAAACTTATTTCAATCAGCAAAGGTTGTATGAACCAGGCAAAGATTAGTGTTGCAGAACCAACAAGGGATGAGAAAAGTATAAAATTCCGAAGCTTGTGGTTTTCTATAAGTGAAAACTTCAAAACTTTAAAAATATCGGCAAATCCTTTTTTCCTGTTTTTTATACTGTATTCCGGTTCGTAAAGTGTCAGAGCTGCCGGAATTGAAACCATCGCTACAAAAACTTGAGCAATAAAAGGGGCTCTAAGACTTATCATTGCAATTAAACCTCCAATTATTCCTGCAGCGGCTTCAGAAAAATTGCCCACCGAAATAACTCTTCCTTCATATTTTATATATTCCTTCTCTTTATTTTCATTTTTCAGAGAATCATACAACATGGCTGAGTCTGCCCCTGATATAAAACTTTGACCTACACCTAAAACCAACTCTGCAATCATAAACTGCCAGAATCCAAATGAAACACTATATATCGAAAATCCAAACGCTGTAAGTAATGTGCCAATTATCAGTGTTCTCTTTCTGCCAATTACATCCGCAAAGTATCCTGAAGGAATTTCAACGGTCACTATTGCAATTGAATAAACAGATTTAAGCCAGAATATCTCAGTCATCGACAATCCGTTATCCTGAAAAAACAAGACAATGATCGGCATGATAAGGGAAAACCATTTGGAGGTTTTGATTATGTATAAACGGAGTATGTTCCCTTTGAGCTTTTCAGACATATCCGCAAAATTAGAAAACTTCTTGGGTATAAAAATATGTTGGTGATGAGAATAATATTTGAAGTAATTAAAATAAAAAAGCCTCATACTGGGAGGCAAAAAGATAAGACTTCAATTATATTGAAATTTTATCATATAGATATTTTTCTAATAAATATTAAGCTTTTGAGCTGTTTGATTCTTTAACAAATGCTAAACCAACTGCTACGAAAAATATTACGACTGCGATTACGATGTATAACATTGCTTTTGTGTTTTAAGGTTTATGATTCAAAAATATATTAAAAATATGATACCAAAACAACGTTTTCTTTTGGTTTTTATGAAGTGCAGGAATGTTTTGATGAAAGTGAATTTGAGTATGATTAAATTTAAAATGATTTTATGACAAACTGCTTTTTTCAGCTGAATCTTATACTTTTCATTCGTGGCAAATAACCACCAAACTACCACCAAAGAGCCTGTTTCTCCCATTAGAATGAGGCGTAATGGGATATAGTGGCTCTTTGGTGGC
>CAYUEI010000349.1:0-2972 GCA_964443445.1 uncultured Prolixibacteraceae bacterium
CAAAGAAAGATGTTATTCACGATAACAAAGCTTCAAACTTAAAATCTAAGTTGGCTTTGCATATAAGCAAACTTTAATCTGTAACAGATTTACATAATATAAGCCTCTTCGCCATGGCGGAGGGGCTTTTTGATTTTCCCTTCATCAATCGGACATTCCGGTTTTATTAAAAATCCTAGTATTCATAAAATAGTTTCATTGTAAAGAATTCAAAGTCTTTAAATATTCAATTCTCATAGTTAATATTGCTCCATGTTTGAAGCAGTAAAACTTTCGATGAAGAACTGGGATGTCGATGACCTTCCCCGTGAAAAGATGTTGAGAAATGGGGTTAAGGCATTGACAGACGCTGAGTTGCTGGCAATAGTTATTAATATGGGAAGTAAGAATGAGTCGGCACTTGAGCTGGCAAAAAGGATTCTGAAAGACAACCAGAACGATATTGATGTTGTGGGGAAACTCTCTCTTGAGCGATTAAAATCATATAAGGGTATTGGAGAAAAAAAGGCTACAAATATTCTGGCTGCCCTTGAATTGGGGCGAAGAAGGTTGATGACCGACCGGAGCAAAATATTCAAAATAACTTGCAGTAATGATGCTTTTGAAATCCTAAGAATAGAAATTTCAGATCTTGCACATGAAGAATTCTGGGTTTTATATCTCGACAGATCGAATAAGGTAATAGATAAAAGGAAAATAAGTCAGGGGGGCATCAGCGGCACAGTTATAGATGTCAGAATCATTCTGAAACAGGCGATTGAGAAACTCGCATCTGCAATTATACTTTCTCATAATCATCCCAGCGGTAATGTAAGACCAAGTCAAAATGATCTGGATATTACTAAAAAAGCTGTTGAAGCAGCTAAGCTTGTTGATATTAAGGTTCTTGATCATCTGATAATATGTGGTTCTGAATATTTAAGTCTTGCTGATGAAGGATTAATTACTTAATTTTCGCTGAAAATAATCAGCGATATGGTTAATGTTTTTTCTTCAGAAATAAATGAACGTCTGAGATATATTTTCAGGCTGATTTTTGAAACTGTTTTAGAAGATACTGTTGAATTCTTTTCTGATGCCGATAAGTATAAAAACTCTTTTGGAATTAAAATAAACTATTCAGATAATGAGGACATTGGAGGTCTGAAATTAAAGCCACATGTTTTGCTGTTCCAAAAGCAGATTCAACCTCAGAAAATTGAAATGTTTGAATGGGAGGGTGAAAAGGCTTTTTTTCAAACAGAGAATTCCTTTATTCCTTTCGATATTTTTGCTGCAAGCTTTTATCTTGTAAGCCGTTATGAAGAGTATCTTTCAGGAAAGCGCGACAGGCATCAACGGTTTATGTCGAGGAATAGTCTTGCCGGGCAGCATCGTTTTCTTGAAAAGCCACTGGTAAATATCTGGGTACTGAAAATGGCAGATATTATAGAGAGTGAATACCCTGATTTCAAGTTTAAAAGACCCGCATTCAAATATATACCTACAATAGACATTGATAATGCATGGGCGTTTATTAATAAGGGTGTTTTACGGCAAACGGCTTCAACATTCAAAGATTTATTTAGCGGAAGATTTAAAAATATTGGAAACAGGTTTGCCGTCATTCTCAGATTAAGAAAAGACCCATACGACAATTATGATTTCATGGAGGGGTTATTTAAAAAAATTAAATTCAAGCCAACAATGTTTTTTCTGATGAGTAAGGGAGGCAAACACGATAGGGGAGTATCTCATAAAAACAGAAAATTCAGGATGCTGATTAAGAAAATGTCGAAAATCGCAGATATAGGAATTCACCCTTCTTACAGCTCTACAAAAAAGAAATCCCTGCTGGGCAAAGAGATAAAACGGCTGAAAGAAATTACCGGGCATGAAATACTATTAAGCCGTCAGCATTTTCTAAAACTTACCATGCCTGTCACATACCGTGAACTTTTAAGTAATGGCATAAAAGCTGATTATTCAATGGGATATTCAAACCGGCCTGGTTTCAGGGCAAGTATATGTACTCCATTCCTGTTTTTCGACCTTATAGAAGGTAAAGAAACTTCACTGATTATTTATCCTTTTGAAGTAATGGATGTTACTCTTCAGAGCTACAGGGGTATGAGTACTGCTGAAGCCGACAAAAAGATAAAATCACTGATAAAGGAAGTTCATTCAGTGGGGGGGACTTTCATAAGTTTGTGGCATAACGAATCGTTAAGTGATGAAGCTCAATGGGAAGGATGGAAGGATGTTTATATTAATATGAATAAAACGGCTGCAGATTATTATAATGGATAGCAGACTGAAACTACTTCACAATTCACAAATTGACATTGAACGTTGGGATAAGGTCATTTTTAATTCTCCAAATTCCAGGGTTTATGCAAAAAGCTGGATGCTTGATATTGTACATCAAGATTGGAATGGATTGATTTATGGAGATTATGAATATATTATGCCGGTTGTGTTTGCTAAAAAATGGGGAATAGAATATGTTTATCAGCCAATATATGCACAACAGCATGGAATATTTCCGCCACCATCAAGCGAAATAACTAACAGTTTTATTGATTTTCTGTCTAAACGATTCAGGTATGTTGATATTTCATTGAATTCAATGAATTTGGTTCATGACAGCAATCTTAATATAGAAGGAAGGGCAAATTATTTATTGTCTTTAAGGCCTGAGTATGAATCTATATTTAAGAGCTATACTGAAAATTGTCGGCGAAATATAAAAAAAGCCGGGAAGTTAAATGATTTTTCAGATCAGGTGACACTTGAAGAGTTTATGCAATTTTATATTGCCAATAATAAAGCAGATTTTAATGATACTGTTGTTGTAAATCTGAAGAAAATAATTTCAAAATCATTAGTTACCGGCCTTGGAGAAATTCATGGAGCTTATTCAAAGATGAATCAGCTAACCGGGGCATCATTTTTTTTAAAAGACAAGGATCGTAGGATTTCTTTATGCTCTG
>CAYUEI010000350.1:0-2968 GCA_964443445.1 uncultured Prolixibacteraceae bacterium
AAGTAAATAGAACTACTGATAACAGGACAAGGAGAATACTATGGAATAGACGTTTCATAATTTTTCTTTGTAACGCGCCTCTAAATCTAATGATTTTAATACTTCGTTTACTTCCGCGAGATTCATCCCGGCTTTAATAGAGTCCGAGTAGAATAATTTAATGAGTCTTTTGTCTTCTATATATAATCTTGTAATAGGCTCACTTGAATTGAAGTTGAAAAGGCTGGTTCTTGAATCAATTTTTCCTAATATCCCTAAAGATTTAAGAAACATCCTTTTAATATTATAAACTCCACGATCGTTACTTGTGGTTTTTGAAGGCACAAATTCATCACGCATTCGGTCAACACTCCTGGATTGAGAATACGTCTCTATTGAAAACAGAAGAATAAATATTGAACTAAAGATTAATTTTTGGGTCATTATATTTCTTTTAACTTGATTTACGTCAATATTATTATACATCATTGGCAATGCCGCATGTTGGCAGTAGTTTATAATCGATTATACAATTTTCTAAGTAACTCAAAACCCAAAATTGAAATCTTACCATTGTCAGGATAAAAAGCCGAAACATTTGTTAAAATTACTACAGCTAATTTATTATTCACATCTAAAACAAGAAAAGAACAATAACCTCCGGTCCCACCTCCATGACAAAACCCGGAAAGATCATCAATCTCGCCAAATTTAAACAAATCCCACCCTAGTGCAACATTTCTATATTCAGTTTGAAATGTCGGCTTTCGTTGCAATTTCATTATTGAATCATTTGAGAAATTAGCTATTGCAAATTTCGATAAGTCAACAACATTTGAAAGCATTCCCTCAGCTGCTACCATTGAATTCATATCCTAATTTTGAAGGGAAAGAGTTTCAGAAGAGTTTTATCAATCTCTGTACTTAAATCCATTTCCAAATCCGAATATGGAGAATTCAATAGGATAGTTACTCTTGTCTGTCAATTACCTTAATTCGCAATTCGCGAATCGCGAATTGAAATATTATTATATCTTTGTGCCTTTACCAAATCCAATCATAATGAAGAAACACAGTGGTATGCGTCCGCACGACATTGTTGTGCTTATTAAAATTGCAGCAAAAGGAGATAATCAGTGGATGATGAAAGATCTATCCTACGAATTGGGGATTAGTGCCAGCGAGGTAAGCGAAAGCATTAACCGTTCAGCTATTGCCGGCCTGATAACACCCGATAAAAAAAAGTTAATGAAGTTAGCCTTGCTCGATTTTCTTGAACATGGACTATGTTACGTTTACCCTCAAAGCCCGGGAGCACTGGTCAGAGGTATAAAAACAGCCCATTCAGCACCACCACTTAATGAAATAATTGTCAGCGAGGAACACTATGTTTGGCCCTATTTCGAAGGCGACACTCGTGGGCAGGCTATTGAACCACTTCACCCCAAAGTACCTGAAGCCTGTTTGAAAGATTCGATTTTTTACGAATTGATGGCTATGTGTGACGTTTTACGTGTTGGACGTACACGCGAAAAAAACATTGCCATTGAAGAATTAAAAAAGAGGATATGCTGAAAAACACCCAAATTAATCGGTTTGCTACCCGAAAGATTGCTCTGGCTCTTGGTGAGATCAACGAAAAAGTGGTCTATGTTGGGGGTTCTGTAGTCAGCCTCTATATTGATGACACTTCAGCTGAAGATGTACGTCCAACCAAGGATATCGATATTACTCTTGAAATTTTCACCTTAGGTGAATTGGAAAATCTCAGACAGTTGCTAAACCAAAAGGGGTTTTATCAAACGGCAGAGGATAATGTGATTTGCCGGTTTAGGTTTGAGGAGATAATTATTGATGTAATGGCAACACGGCCAATTGGCTGGGCTCCGGCAAATCCATGGTTTGAAGCCGGTATTGCTTCTACACTTGCCATAGATATTGATGATGTAACCATAAAAATTCTTTCTTTGCCCTATTATTTGGCTACCAAGTTTTCAGCATTTTTTGACAGGGGAAGTAAAGATCCCAGAACCAGTCACGATTTTGAAGATATTGTTTACCTGTTAAATTACTCATCCTATCTAAAAACGGCAATATTGAATGCCAACAAAGATGTACAAACTTATCTGAAACATGCTTTTTTAAAAATTTTGAATAGTCCTATCCTTCAGGAAGCGGTAATCGGAAATCTTTTCTATGAAAATCAAATGGCTCGTTTCAACAAAATACTAAACCTGCTAAAAGAAATAACCAATTGCCTTTAACGAACTAAACAGTGTAGAACACTTTATCATTCACCAATTGAGTGGTATTTCAGAGGCGTAATCAATTTTCATAACCATTATGTCGGCGGATCATGCCCAACTCGCTACATAGATGAATAAATCCGCTACATAGATGAATAAATCCGCTACATAGATGAATAATATAATCTTATACTTATGTAAAAATTATATTCAAAATTCATAAATTCGCTATGTCCCACTATAAATGACCGAGAATACCTTTTTTAAATATATTAATCCATTTAATTATTAAACTATGAAAAAAATTATGACTGTAGCTTCACTTTTGTTGCTCACAATTATCGTAAGTGCACAGACCGATTTTTCCGGAACATGGAAGCTCAATAAAGAAAAAAGCAAATTGAATGATCAATTCAGCATGGCCCCCTCACAACTAATCATCCTGCAAGCGGGAAATGATATGAGCCTTGAAAGAAATGTTAGTTTCCAGGATCAAACCATGACTATTAAAGATAAATTCACTCTCGATGGAAAAGAATGCATCAACGATGGAATGATGGATTCCAAGAAAAAATCAGTGGCTGCTTTTTCAGCTGACAAGAAGGTTCTTACTATTGATTCAAAAATCCCGATGCAAGATGGAGGTGAGATTGCTATTAAAGAAGTATTCTCGATTGTTGACGGCAACCTGATTATTGATTCTTCAAACAAATCATCATGGGGTGACTCAAGCGAAAAAATGG
>CAYUEI010000351.1:0-2962 GCA_964443445.1 uncultured Prolixibacteraceae bacterium
CGGGAGAAAAGACCGGGTTCTGGTCGTATCCCATTATACCTTCAGTAAAATTGATTGTAGTCTTATTATCAAGATTATAAATCCAGATTTCGGAATTGGTAGAAACAGTATATTCCTTACCTGATTTCTTTTTGCAGGTATAAGCAATAAGCTTTCCATCGGGGGAAACAGAAATTTGTTCGGTTCCGCCAAACGGTTTCATTGGAGAGTCGAACCTTTCCCCTTCCATAATATCGAAGGCTTCATGAATTCCGGTTTCATTATAATTGGCAATAAAAATGTGGTTATAAGTATAATCGTGCCATGAGTCCCAGTGGCGATACATCAAGTCATTTTCAAGACGAGCTTTGGCTTTAGGGAGATCGGGGTAAATATCATTCACTGATTGGTCGAGTTTAACAGTTTTAATGATTACTACTTTTTCTCCATTGGGGAAATATTTAAAATCGGAAATACCACCTTCAATAAAAGTAATTTGCTTTTTATCTGAACCATCGGTATTCATTTCCCAGAGTTGATCTGAGCCTGATTTTCCTGATATATATCCGATTCTTTTACCATCGGGTCTCCATGAAGGGCTTCCTTCATTATCCTTATCATCAGTTATTTTAGAAGTTTGTTTTTGATTCAGATCGTATATATACAAGTCTTTGTAGCCTTTATTATCCTCTATAGAATAATAAGTTACACCATAAAGGACTTTAGATTTATCGGGAGAAACAGTTTCTCCGCCAATCCTTCCGAAGGTCCATAATAATTCGGGGGTAAGATTGTCGGAAGATAATTTTGGAGTTTGGGGTACAAAGCCCTTCTCAGAAATTGATTCTTGTTTACATGATAACGACATAATTATCAGAGATAAAATTAAAACTGTGTATAAAATATTTCGTTTAAGCATAAGCTAATAAAATTATTTGTTACAAATATATCAAAAGGGAGTATTAATGTTCGATACGAATACGAGTATCTACAGCGATAATTGAATTTCCCTTGCCAAACAAAGGATTTATATCCATTTCCTTAATTTCGGTAGCAAAGCGGAGCAGGCTTGATAGTCGGACAAGGATCTCAGCAAACTTGCTAATACTGACAGTCGGATTTCCCCGGTAGCCTTTAAAAATAGGATATGACTTTAGATTTTTAATCATAGAATAAGCCTCTTCCAATGAGAGAGGTGCAAGTCCTGAGGTAACATCTTTAAGAACTTCAACAAAAATACCACCAAGACCGCATAGCATAACATGCCCGAATCTGTCTTCATATTTGGCACCGATAAACAATTCAGTACCTGAAAGCATTTCAGCCATTAAGACGGCGCGGGCTCCTTCTATTTTCATCAATCGTTCATATTCCTTTTTCACTGTTTCCACTGATTTAATGTTAAGGCTAACACCACCCACGTCGGTTTTATGAACAGGGCCAACGACTTTCATAACGAGGGGAAATCCTAATTTTTCAGTACATTCAACAGCTTCCTCAATGGAATGTACTTCATATTCTTCAGAATAATCCAATCCTATACAATTAAAAAGCTGATGAATAACATCCACCGGTTGAAATCCGTTTTCAGTTTTTTCAATTATTCTTCTTATCTCAGGGACATCAATACTTTCAAGAAAAATAGAACCATCTGAAGGAGGAGGAGTTCTATGAACAAGAGATAAAGCCTTTCCAAGAGAAACTTCATCAGGGAAGTTGACATTACCATGTGAGATAAAATAAGAGATATCATCTTTAACATTGACGATAGAAGGAAGAATTGGATAAATAGGTTTGGAACATTCTTTCATTTTATGATCGAGAACCCTGTATACTTCTCTAACGGGGAACAAGCCGGGGCTACCATAAATAACGGCCATGGCATCAATTTCTTCGAAATCATTTTCGCAGGCATCAATAATTGCATTCAGTTGGATTTCATCGCCGGTAGCAAGAAAGTCGATTGGATTTTCGACTGAAGAGCCCGGATGAAGATGGGTTTTAAGTTTTTCTTTAGCATTAGAATCGTTAATACGGGGAATTCTCAATCCCCCTGCTTCAAGGGCATCAGTAAGCATGACGGCGGGACCGCCTGCATGGGTAATAATTGCTATATTCTTACCTTTCAGAGGTTTGCACATAAAGATACATCCAACAGTGGTCAGTTCTTCACGTCCATAGCACCTTACGATTCCTGCTTTACGGAACAAGGCTTCAACTGCTGAATCGGAGCTGGCCATTGCTCCTGTATGAGAAACTGCAGCTCTTGAACCAGACACAGAAGAGCCTGCTTTAATAGCAGCAATTTTACAACCCTTCTTAATCAAAGACGAAGCATGGATAAGAAATTTATCGGGGTTTTTAATATTTTCAATATAAAGCAGTTTAACGTTGGGAATTACGTCAGGATCGTCATTTGTATCGAAATATTCAAGTACTTCTTCTATACCTGTTTGAGTTGAATTTCCCACAGAAATAACTGAATGAAAATTCAAGCCTTTAGTGATAGCCGATTCAATAATAAAAACTGCAGTAGCGCCGGAACCTGAAATAAAATCTACTCCCCGGGGATGAATTTTTGGTATAGGCCGGGTGAAGACAGAAGAATGGAAAGGAGTAATAACGCCAATACAATTAGGTCCGATAAGGCATGCATCATATTTATCCACAATATCAAGCAACTGTCGTTCGAGATCTTTTCCATTTTCGCTTTCCTCACTAAAGCCCGCAGAAATAATAATAAAAGCTTTTACATTCTTTTGTGAAGCAAGAATTCTTACTGTTTCAATACAAGCCCTTGCAGGAATGGCAATAACAGCGAGGTCAGCCCCGGGAACATCTTCAACCGAGCGGTAAGCTTTAATACCAAGGACCTCATCATTATTCCGGTTTACCACCAATAAGTTACCGTTATAATTTGTGTCAATAAGGTTTTTTAGTAATTTTCCACCAGGTTTGGTTGTATCATTAGAAGCACCAACGA
>CAYUEI010000352.1:0-2954 GCA_964443445.1 uncultured Prolixibacteraceae bacterium
GATGCTTTTGATGCATCTAAATTATCACCTGAAAATCGTTGGGGTTATTTCCCATCATTCTCTGCAGGATGGACAATCAGCAACGAACAATTCTTCGCTGATTTAGTGAAAGAAGGTTCCATTTCCTTCATGAAATTACGCGCATCATGGGGTCAGAATGGTAATATAAATGTTCTTAGTAATTACAGATATAGCACAACTATTTCTTACAACAGTTCATGGTATCAGTATGGCGTCGATGACCCGGCTCCTGTTTACGGTTCTAAACCTTCAGGCTTGGCTAATCCAAATCTAAAATGGGAAACCTCAGAACAGTTAAATTTTGGTCTTGATATGAGATTCTTAAATGACAGATTAGAAGTTTCTGCTGACTATTTTAACAAGAACACAGTAGACCTTCTTGTTGACATTACCCCTATACCTGAAATAGGTGTGGGCAGTACTGTAGTAAATGCTGGTTCTGTTCTGAACACCGGTTTCGAATTTGAAGCATTATGGAGGGATATGATAGGCAAAGACTTCACTTATACAATCAATGCTAACTTTTCTACTTTGCACAATGAGGTTACTTACCTTGATCCATCAATATCACGTATTGAAGGAGCTACCGGAGGTGTAGATGGAACTAACAATCCAATACGTACAGCTTTTGAAGTTGGCCAACCTATCTGGTACTTCAGAGGTTATCAATATGAAGGTGTTGATCCTGAAACCGGAAAGGCAAAAATCAAGGATGTCAGTGGTGATGAACAGATTTCTGATGCAGATATGACATATATTGGTAAAGCAATTCCTGATTATACTTATGGTGTTACACTCAACCTGGCTTATAAGGGATTAGACTTAAACATTTTTGGTAGTGGCGTAGGTGGAAATGATATCTTCACTGTATTATATCGCGCTGATACTCCGATGCGTAATTCACTCAGATATTATTATGACAATGCCTGGACACCGGAAAACAAGGGTGCCTCTATGCCTGATCCTAAGGCTGTTGCTCAAGACTGGCAATTCTGGGGTTCTTCAGCATCTATGTTCAGCGGAGCTTACTTTAAAATCAAACAAATTCAGTTGGGATATACAATTCCTCTTGAAATTACCAGTAAAGTACTCATAAGCAAGCTGAGATGCTATATATCTCTTGATGACTATATTACATTTACTCAATATCCCGGATGTGACCCTGAAACTGCTACTGTTAGCACTTCTCCTCAACGCGCAGGATTTGATAATGGTACATATCCTCAATCAAAGAAGATTACATTAGGTCTTAATATTATATTCTAATTTTATTATTAAACAATATGAAAAAATATAAATATATATTACCCTTACTATTTAGCGCAGTAATGTTATTTACTGCTTGTAGTGAGGAACTCCTCGAGATTCCTCAGAAGGGTGTAGTTGGCATGGAAACGTTTTATATAACTGATGAAGACGCTGAGTCTGCCCTCGTTGATACATACCATGATTTTTCTCAAAATATTGGTGGACATGATGGCATCTATGTTCCTTACAATATTATTTTTAACTATTTAGCAGATAATGTACTTTCAGCTGGAGAATTTTATGGAGATAACGATCAGTTTGGTTGCATAAACGAATATCGTTTTGATGCACAAAGCTCAGTAGTTACTACAATGTACAAACGCTTCTACTGGGTTATTTATCACACAAACCTTGTTATCACTAATTTTAAATACGGAGAAAGCCCGGTAAAAGATCGTTGTATATCCGAAGCAAGAGTATTACGTGCATGGGCACATATGATGGCTGCAATGGCTTGGGATTGCCCTCCACTTATTGACCGCGTTCTTGTTGGTTCTGACAAACCTACAAACTATGAAGGCGGACATGACGCACTTCTCAGATGGTGTGCTAACGAATGTGCTGAGGCTGCTCCATATCTTGACGAACGCAAAAGCACAACAGATAAAGATGGTGCTGTAAAGGTTACTAAAGGTTTTGCTTGGACAGTTCAAGGTAAGGCACTTATTTACGTAGGAGATTATGCAGGTGCAAAATCAGCTTTTAAAAATGTAATCTCTTCCGGAAAATATGCTCTCGTTCCGGGAGAACGCTGGCGTGATTTATTCCATATTGAAGGTGATGGTTGCGAAGAAAAGATATTTGAAACAAATATCATTAACAATGCCAGCATTGGCGACTGGGGTGGAAAAATCCAACGCTCTACTTGGATGGAAATGAATCTTTGGGGATGGAGAACATCTAAACTTGCCAGTTCCCCATTATGCCAGGCCGACCAGGGATGGGGTGGCTTAGGTATTGAAGAAAACTTTGCTAATGAATTTGTAGCAAATGATGGTGATTCTTATCGTCGTAAAGCAACTATGGTTTCTTATGATGAGTTCATTACTGAACTTGAATGGGGTAGCGATACTGAAAATATGACAAAAGAAGAGAAACTCGCTGATAAGAAAAGAGGAATCATTGATCCGGGTGGTCTTTACGGGATGTGCGGATACCTTCAGAAAAAACATATTGTTTCTGTTGAAGACCGTACAACTAACTGGTACAGATTCAATAACTTCATCATTGCAAGATATGCTGATGTCCTTCTTTTATATGCCGAGGCTTGCGCACAAACCGGTGATAACGATGGACTCCAGTATCTCCAGTTGGTTCAGCAACGTGCAGGATCTAAAACGATAAGCTCTGCTTTGACTTTAGATGCTGTTAAAAAAGAAAGAAACTATGAATTGTGGGCAGAAAATGCACGCTGGATAGATATGAAACGTTGGAATGAATACGATAAAGTAAAGACCGCCGGAAAACATATTCCATCTCTTAGAGATGCCATTAACGACGGAGAAGCCTTACACAGAGGATATATCACTTATTCAGAGCCTAACGCTGATAAACAAGTTGGTTTCCAGGCAGGAAAACATGAATACTATCCTTTCCCTGAAACAGTTCTTTCAATAAATCCTAAC
>CAYUEI010000353.1:0-2953 GCA_964443445.1 uncultured Prolixibacteraceae bacterium
CCAAGGAAAACATCTGAACCTACTACAGCTTCTTCAAGGGAATTGCAAGGCAGATCAGTAGCAAAAGGTTTCTTCCTGCTGTTCAGGTCTGTTCTTCTTACAGAAATAACTCCCTTACTGTCAACCATTATAACATTTTTAGGATTAGCTCCCAGCTTAATATAAAGATTAGCACAAGCTACAGCAGCGGCACCGGCTCCATTTACAACAATTTTTACGGCTTCTATTTTTTTGTTGACTAATTCAAGAGCATTGATAAGTGCGGCACCTGAGATAATAGCAGTTCCGTGCTGATCATCATGCATAATAGGTATATCGAGTTCTTCCTTCAGTCGTTCTTCAATTGTAAAACATTCTGGAGCCTTAATGTCTTCCAGGTTAATACCTCCGAATGTAGGTGAAATAGCTTTTACAACCTGAATGATTTTCTCAGGATCTTTCTCATTTATTTCAATATCAAATACATCAATATCGGCAAAAATCTTGAAAAGAAGCCCTTTGCCTTCCATTACTGGTTTACCGGCAAGTGCGCCAATATCGCCTAATCCCAGAACAGCAGTACCGTTTGAAATGACTGCTACCAGATTCCCTTTTGAAGTATATTCATATGCATCCTGAGGATTCTTTTCAATTTCAAGGCAAGGAATCGCAACACCCGGAGAATAAGCCAATGATAAATCTCTTTGAGTACTATGAGGTTTTGTTGGAACAACCTGTATTTTTCCCGGCCTGCCACTTTTGTGGTAATTCAGTGCGTCTAAATTTTTTGAGTTTTCCATGAAAAATTATTTATATTTTAAAATATCCTGTTTTGTAAATTCAAAAAGGTTCGTAAAAGTATCTTTATATTTTTACAGAGAGAATTTACAATCGTTATTTAAAGAGTCTGATAATAATCATTTAAAGTGAATTTTATTTTTTATAAGTGATATTGTCGGATTATTAACAAATTAACAGATAAGTAAGTGTTTTACTTAATTTTTAATTTTCCATTCTCTATTAAAAACTTGAAAGTTATGGTTCGAAAATTTTAATAAAGATTGTACGTAAAGATCTCTTAACCTTTAATATTTTGATACATTTAGGTATATTTGATAGCTAAATGCAAATAATCAAAAACATTTTAAATAATAAACCAAATTGATTATGAAACCTGATAAACTAACAACACGAGAAAACCTGTTACCTTTTGCACTTATTACTGCACTTTTCTTTTTATGGGGAATGGCCCACGGAATGCTTGACGTTCTTAATAAACATTTTCAGACAATTCTTGAGATTACGAAAGCAAAATCTGGAATGATTCAGTTTTCAATGTATATAGCCTATTTTTTGATGGCTATACCCGCTGGTATTTTTATGCGTCGCTTTGGATACAGAAAGGGAATAATTTTAGGATTGTTATTATTTTCAACCGGGGCATTACTTATTGCAGCAACAACGAAATTTGAATCTTTCTGGTTGTTTTTAATATTTTTATTCGTTTTAGGTTGCGGATTGGCAACATTGGAAACAGCAGCAAATCCTTATACTACTAAGCTTGGACCTCCGGAAACCAGTGAGCGGAGAATTAATTTTTCACAATCATTCAACGGTTTAGCATGGACTGTTGGTCCATTAATCGGTATTTTCATATATAACAGTAATCCGTCAGGAAACGGGGATAAGCTGAGCTCATTAACTATGCCTTATTTTATAATTGGGTTAGTAGTTTTATCCGTTGCTTTAATGTTTTTTTTAACAAAACTTCCTGAAATAAAGGATGAAGAAGAATCAGCGCAATTAAACTATTCTAATAAGCCATTAATTAAAGAAAGACATCTTGTTTTAGGAGTTATAGCTCAATTTTGTTATTGTGCAGCCCAAACAGGAATATTTAGTTATTTGATCAATTTTGTTACAGATGAAAATCAACCCTTACACTTTAATGTTGAATATGGACCATATTTTCTGTCGATTGGGTTTCTGCTATTTATGATTGGCAGGATGCTGGGCAGTTATTTAATGTCATATTTTAAACCAACAAAGATGTTGGCATTATATGCCTTGATATGCTGTTTATTATTACCGGTAATATCAATGAATATCGGGTGGCTGTCTATTATTGCTTTATATGTATTATTCTTTTTTATGTCCATTATGTTTCCGACGATTTTTGCATTATCGATAAAAGATCTGGGGCCTAAGACAAAAAAGGCATCTTCCTATATAATAATGTCAATTGTAGGTGGAGCAGTATTCCCTCCTTTAATGGGATTAATTGCTGATGTCACCAATTCAATGGCTATTGGATTTTTAGCTCCAATACCATGCTTTGCGTTTATTTTATTTTATGCAATATCAGGTCACAAGGTTATAAAAGATTGAAAGTAGCATTAACCTTAAGAATCTATTTATTTTGATAATGCACCATGTTTATTAATAGGATTTTATAGCATGAAAGCTAAATTTGCAATATGAAAACACGTTGGGGGATATTAAGTACTGCAAGGATAGCTAGAGAAAAAGTGATACCAGCAATTCAAAAAGCAAATAATTGTGAGGTTGTAGCTATAGCATCCAGAGTATATGAAAGGGCAGAAATAACTGCTAAGAATCTTGGAATACCTAAAGTTTATGAAGGTTATGAAAACCTATTAAATGATCCTGATATTGATATTGTTTATAATCCGCTGCCTAATCATCTTCACGTTCCTTGTACTATTAAAGCCCTTGAAGCAGGAAAACATGTTCTTTGTGAAAAACCAATTGGCATGAATCTTAGGGAAACAAGATTGTTGAAGGATGAAATGGCTTTACATCCCGACCTTAAGGTAATGGAGGCATTTATGTATAGGTTTCATCCTCAGTGGCAAAAGGTGAAACAAATAATTGAAGATGGTCTTATTGGAGAAGTAAAACACCTGAATTCTTTTTTTTCATACTTTAATGATGATCCTGAAGATATCAGAAA
>CAYUEI010000354.1:0-2951 GCA_964443445.1 uncultured Prolixibacteraceae bacterium
GGTTTATCAAAAAGAACACTTAACTGAGTATGGGCACTAGTTATTCCTCCTAGTTTTGAATAGGCAAATATTAAAAGGAATGTCATACCAAAAAACATAATTATCCCTTGAAAAGTATCTGTGTACATTACTCCTTTTAATCCGCCCATCCATACATAAATTGCTACTACAGTAGCGAAGAACAGTAAAGATATTTCGTAGTTAATATTAAAATGGGTTTGTATAAAATCTGCTCCACCTTTCAAAACAGCAGCAGCATATATTGGCATGAAAAGAAAAATTATTATAGCTGAGAACCCTTGTATAAACTTTGAATTAAACCTGTTGCCTAATAATTCAGGGAAAGTATGAGCATCAAGGTTATGTCCCATTTTGCGGGTTCTTTTGCCAAAAACTATGAAAGCAATAAATATTCCTACAAAAATATTCAAAAATGTAAGCCATAACAGACCCATACCCAAAGTTCCGGCTGCTCCTCCAAATCCAACAATCGCGGATGTGCTTATAAAAGTTGCTCCATAGGAGATTGCCATAATTAGAGGATGAATTTGCCTGCCACCAACTAAATAATCTGATGAATTTTTTGTGTGTTTGTACCCTAAGTATCCTAAGTAGGTAATAATAAAAAGGTACGCTAATAATGCAATTGTAGTTCCAATCATAGTTTTACCTCCTATAAGTTTTCTTCAATTTCAGTTTCATTTTTTTCCCATTTAACCTCCTCGATTACTTCGGAAGATTCATTTTCAGCACCTTTATTCCAATTTTTAATGCCATATAAAATACATGCTATTGCACTTAAAATACATAGTCCGTAAGCAAGTAGTATCCAAGGGTCTTCAATTCCTAGCATATTTTTATTTTTTTTAAATTATTTTGAGAGCTTTATGGTTTTATAATTTCTCTATAAATGTGTTATTTGAAACAATTTTTTACGACATGTCTTCTGGTTGCTTTAATATTTGATTATAATATTTAAAAATATTGAGTCATAACGATGATAAACCTTTTATTGACAGCATTGTGGGTGGTTTCATACAAACCATTAGATAGATTGATTTTACTTCCTGCTGCACCATAATTTGCTCCAGTAACTTCAAACTCTCCCACCAATCTGAATTTTGCAAGATTTAAAGAAAAATGCGGAGCAATTCTGTACATGTTTTGCAGACTTGAAAATAGACCATAAACCTTAGCTTTACCACTGCCTGAATCCCATAATGGTTCTTTGGTTCCTAGATTTCCTCCATAACCGGCGAAAAGCCCGAATTGCCACTTTTGACCATATACTAAACTTAATGATGTTGTGTATGTTGTGTAATTAGTATAAGTTTCTTTTCCTGAAATGGGATCTTTTGTGGCAATACCATAGGCACCTGGCATAGTGAGATGTGCCATGTTTTCACCTAAATATCCTTTCAATAATATAGTTAAATTGTCTTTTTTATAACGGCCATATAGCATCCCGGAAGTACTGCTTAAATATTGATCTGCAACTGAGCTTACTGAAGTGCTGTCGGTTGGGTTGCCTGTTATCATCATTCGGGGACAAATTGTATTGTATCCAACCCCGGCGCCTAATGTTATTGATTCTTTCATCCATTCAGTACTTAACACAAGTTCCGGGATTATTCCATTTCTTTTTGCCTGATTGAATGTAACGAGTTTTAATTCTTCAGCATCAATAGATGGTGTATTATATTGTAATTGTGAAATAGCAGAGGCGGATACTGTCAGTTTCCCAAATTTTTTATTGTAGCGTATCATTGGAGAACGGTTAAAGCAGCTGAAAGGTGCACCTGTATTTAATCCTGCAACTGTAGGAATGCAACTTCCACTGAAAAAGGGATGCCATGTTTGTCCAATAAGTAAAGAAGATTTTTCCCATGTTAATAATGAATAAGCTTGTCTTATTCGAAATAGAGTGGGATCAGCCTTTAAGTTTCCTACAAAATCAAATTCCAGGATTCCAGTTGCTTTAGCTTTTAGTACCTCAGGGAAGTTAATATTAACACCCAGACGAGAAGCTGTTGCAGTAATATTTGAACTAAGCCGATTGTTTATTTCAGCTTGGTTAATAATTGCATAGGCTGGAAGAAGGTAAAATAAATCATGAGCTGCATCAACTCCTTTATATGTGTCCAGGTAGGCTTCAACCCGTACAAAACCATAAAAGTCTAAAGTGATATTATCGTTTGATTCACCATTGGAAACGATAAATGTAAAGATTGCAAAGAAAAACAATAAAATTCTCTTCATGATAGAAAGGTTTGTTAGTAATTGTTTTGTTTTTTGGTGCAAACATTATATTGGTTTAAAAATAGTAATTATCATTAAATGGACAAAATAAATTTCAAAATATTATTTAAAACCGCAATTATCCTATAAAATGAAAAAATATAGGTTCAAAAAATGACATTTGAATTTTAAAAATCTTTTTCATAATCAGGGAAAGACAATAATTGACATTCGTAATTACATTTTTTTTATAAAACCGGATATTGATATTTTTCTATCTTCAAATATTGTTTTGTAAATATCAAAAAGACATTTATGTAGGCGGCAAAAAATCAAAAAGATATTAAATTAATGTTAACACAAGAAAAATATCATAATTAAATTCATTTTTTAAAAAATCAGATGAAACCTTGAATTTTTCTTAAATTTTCTTTAAAAAAATTGATTTTTTCTTCGCAGCACCCCAAAATAATTGGTTTGTGTCTTTAAAAAAATGAAAAATACAAGATGCATATAAAAAATTAATGGGGTATATATTGAAAAAAAGACTATAAAAAATTATTGACACCCCCTAAAAAATAAACCCTCTTTAAAATAAAAATTTATTTTTGAAATCAGATTCATGATTCTAACCATTTTTTAGTGCATGCAGGTATATCAGTGAATTGTAAAAACGAATTTATGTACAACTTAAAATTATGTATTATGAAAAA
>CAYUEI010000355.1:0-2945 GCA_964443445.1 uncultured Prolixibacteraceae bacterium
ACCCTGCCCCAGAAAATCATTTCAACCTTGTTATCTTCAACCTTATGAAAATTTGTGCGAGGCATTCTGACTAAGCAATCAAAACATATTAATTTTTCTCCCGTAACAAGTAACTTTCCACAGCCTAAACAGAGATTAGGGTAAATAAGCGAAATGAAGTCCGGGAGGATATCTTTTAAAAATTTGGGGGACATAAAATATTTTTATTTTCTGACAAATATGAGCAATAACAATTTCAAAATGATTATACAAATACATTTAAGTATTTTCCTTTTTATGAATATTTAGTTTTTCAGAATAAAGCAAATATTTTGACTGATAAAGCAAAACTTTTTGACCCTTTTAATAACTTAGCCAGCCAAAGGTATTTGCAAACAACAATAGATATGAGAAAAAATAAAAGGATAAATCTCCCAGTGATATTATTGGAACTTGATGAAGGCAATTTTCACATCCTTATAGAATCAAAAATCGGAGATTCAGAAACTTCTCATTGGGTAATTGATACCGGTGCCTCAAAAACTGTATTTGATTCTACTCTTCATGATAAATATATTATCTCCAATGATTTACTCTCCGAGATAGAGTCTGCCGGAATTGGAGATTCGAAAATAGAAACCAAAGTAGGTGTTATTGAAAGATTAAATATTGGAGAGAAAATTATAGTTAATTTCAGCGTGGGCTTAATTGATTTGTCAAATCTGAATATGTTATATCGTCAGTACACCAATTTTAAAATTTCAGGGCTTATAGGAAGTGATTTTCTGCAAAAATACAAAGCAATAATTGACTATGAAAGATTAACTATTTCATTATCAATATAACGATTATACAATGACTAAGAGTATTTTAAAAATATTTGTTCTGATAGTAAGTATTTTGCTGGCCAATCTGATTACTATATGGATTGATAAATACTTGCTAACTTTCAAATGGAATTTCCCGCCTTATGTATTTACTTTAATTGGGATGGGTGCAATTGTTATTATCTTTTACCCTCTATATACTCATCTTGATAAGTGGGCAACCCTTTTCAGCAATAAGTTTATAAAAGCAGGTAAAAAGTTTGCAGGAAGAAGAATAGGATCAATACTTGCTTTTCTGACCGCCTTTTTATTATTGTTTTACTTATATGGCAAAGAGTGGTTTAATGTAAATGTTTTAAAGCAAATATCTGGAATAATTGTTAATCTCTTCAAATAAGATCTACTCTTCATAAATCATTTTACGTGTCATCCCTCCGTCAACGACAAGTTGTGTTCCGGTAATAAAATTATTATCGGGATCAGAGAGAAATAAACAAGCTCCGGCAATATCATCAGGTTTGCCAACTCTTCCTGAGAAATGTTGCAAATGATCTTTCTCACTTAAAGCTGAATAATCTCCTGTTTCTATCCATCCCGGAAGAATTGCATTTACAGTAATATTGAATTCAGACAAAGAGGAAGCAAGAGCATGAGTTAAAGCAAGAATGCCTCCCTTAGAAGCAGCGTAAGCTTCGCTGCTTGGTTCAGACATTAATGCCCGAGTTGAAGAAATATTAACAATTGATCCTTTTCCTTTAATCTTCATGTATTTAGCAGCTTCTCTGGATGCAAAAAAAGTACCCTTAAGGTTAGTATCAATAACCCTGTCCCAGGTATTCTCATCCATTTCCAGAGGATTATAAAATTCTGATAATCCGGCATTATTGACCAAAACATCAATACTTCCCAGTTTCTCATAAACATCCTTCATAAGGGCAACAATTTCTTCAACTCTGGAAATGTCTGCTTTGATAAAAAGGGATTTTCCACCGTTTGAATTTATTTCTTCAGAAACAGAATTTCCATTTTCATCATTTATTTCAGCTATTACAACTGTATATCCTTTTTCAGAATAAGCTTTTGCAATGCCTCTGCCTATTCCTTTTCCTGAACCTGTTATTATGGCTACTTTATCTTCCATATCTTTTTTATACAAAAGAAAACAAATAATAAGTAAATTTCAATGCCTAATATTTTCAAGTCTGTTAAATTTAGACTCCTTATTTTTTATTTTTACAGAAAATTATAAAATGACTCAGGATAAGAAGTATATCGAAACCCCTTTAATGAAGCAGTATTATGCAATAAAGGAGAAGCATCCGGATGCAGTTTTACTTTTCAGGGTAGGCGATTTCTACGAAACATTCGGAGATGACGCAATAAAAACTTCCGGGATCCTTGGCATTACTTTAACCAGAAGAGCTAACGGTTCTGCCAGTTTTGTAGAATTGGCAGGATTCCCGTATCATGCTCTCGACACTTATCTTCCCAAACTAGTAAGAGCAGGACAAAGAGTTGCCATTTGTGAACAACTTGAAGATCCAAAACTGACAAAGACCATTGTCAAACGGGGGATTACTGAGCTTGTAACACCGGGAGTTTCAATTAATGAGAATATTTTAAACCACAGGGAAAATAACTTCCTTGCATCTGTCCACTTTGATAAAAAGATGGCCGGAGTATCTTTCCTTGATATCTCTACCGGAGAATATTTATGTGCCGAAGGAACATTTGAATACATTGACAAGCTTCTTAATTCATTTCAACCCAAAGAAGTTTTATATCAACGGGGAAAGAATGAAGATTTCAATTCACACTTTGGTCATAAGTTCTATACTTTCACCCTCGAAGATTGGGTTTATACATCTGATGCGGCCAACGACAGGCTTAATCGCCATTTCGAAGTAAAATCATTAAAAGGTTTCGGTGTTCATCAACTGGAATACGGAGTAATAGCTGCCGGAGCGATTCTTCATTATCTTGACATCACTCAGCATAATCACATAAAGCACATTTCAAATCTTGCAAGAATTGAAGAGGACAGGTTTGTCTGGCTTGATAGATTTACTATACGCAATCTTGAATTAACACACCCTCTTAATGAAGGTGGCAGGACTCTCTTAAGTGTTATCGACAAGA
>CAYUEI010000356.1:0-2934 GCA_964443445.1 uncultured Prolixibacteraceae bacterium
AAAGATCTTAAATGACTCACAACAATTATTTTAAATTCAAACAATTTGAAGTCCTTCAACATAATAGTGCCATGAAAGTAGGTACTGATGGAGTTCTTCTTGGAGCGTGGGCTTCAGCAGAGAAGGTATATTCAGTATTAGATATCGGAGCCGGCACGGGAGTAATTTCACTAATGATGGCGCAAAGAACGAAGGCTTTAATATCTGCAATAGATATTGACGAAAAAGCATATAATGATTGCAGTAATAATTTTCAAACTTCTCCATGGAAAGACAGGCTTAGTATTGAATATTGTTCATTTCAGGAATTTTTAAAATACAATTTCAGAAAATTTGATTGCATAGTATGTAATCCTCCCTATTTCAATCAGGAAACAAAACCCGGTGATTATAGCCGTTTATTAGCAAGACATTCGGGATTGCTCCCATTTAATGTTCTTATTGAAGGGGTAAATTCAATATTAAACAAAGGAGGGCATTTCAGCATCATAATTCCAATAGAAACTGAAAGAGAAATAAGGTCTTTTGCAGCTGACTACAGACTATTTGTAAGCAAAATTTTAAGGGTAAAACCTAAACCTTCCAAACCGGTTAACAGGATACTTTTGGAATTTAAGCATGAAGCTGAAATAACTGAAGAAAAGGAAATTTCAGTTGAAACAGAAGTACACCATGAATATACACCTGAATTTATAAGTCTGGTTAAAGATTTTTATCTTTATTTATAAATTTTGAGATACTTTTTCTTGAAATTTTCATGTGGATATTCCTTGGAAACTCAGGAAGGAATAAAATTTCTTTAGGATATATTTTACTTCCTATTTTAAGCTTGATTTTTTCAATAAGGTCATCATCATCAATATCTTCCTTCATACCTTCAATGACAAGAACTATTTTTTCTCCCAGTAATTCATTATAAATAGATGAAATTATGAAATCACCATGAATAAATTCTTTTATTTCGTATTCCAGCTTTTCAGGGACAATCTTTATTCCTCCAGAATTAATAATATTATTAGCCCGTCCAAGGAATTTAAAACTCTCAGGAGATAAAATTTCAACGATATCAGTAGTAATAATTTCTTCAGCAGATAATAAAGGAGCTTTTATCTTAAGGCATCCAGAATTATCAGTATCAATCTCAACATCTTTTAAAACATGAAAAGCAGTTTCCCTTTCATTGCCATTCAACCTTCGCAAAGCAATATGGGAGCATGTTTCAGACATTCCATAAGAGAGATACACCTTAGTAGATAATTTACTAATCTCTTTTTCAAGAAAAGAATTTACAGCAGCGCCTCCGATAAGAATCTTATCTATAATTTCAATAAAAACGTTCTGTCTGATAAGGTTTTGAAGCTGAAGTGGCACCATCGCAGTAAAAGAAATTATTCTATCGGGGATATGAGGAAGTCCTTTAGGTTCGACCGTCAATAAATTAAGTTCGCCTATCATTGCTCTGACAATCATCATCTTACCAGCAATATATTCAACAGGCAAACACAAAAGGGCTGTATCGTTTTCATTAAGATGAAAATATTCAATAGTTATTTTTGCAGACTCCATCATTGAGGATTTAGAAAGCCGTATTTCTTTGGGGTTACCTGTACTGCCCGAAGAGCTTTGCAAAATAAAATCTCTGTCATCGAACCAATCAATGATAAAGCTGTAAATCTTTCTCTCCCATAAAGAAGAATTTGCATCAACAATCATTTGATGTGATAATTCCAATAACTTATTTACAGGGTAATATAAATCATTTATTTTAAGTCCTTCAATCATCGTGTTTTATAAAATTATTATCACTCCACTTTTTGTTAACATCATAAAACAAATAATCGTTTGACAAAGATAAAGGAGATTCAATATTATTACTATAAATCATTCCGGTACCAAGGCCCTGAGGCAGAAAAAAATCATGACTGCAAACCCATTGAGCAATAGCATTCAGGCCAATTGTTGATTCGAGGGCAGAAGTAGCCCACCAGTTAATTCCCATTTTTTTGGCAACAGAAATCCATTCATCAGAACAACTGAATCCACCTAAAAGAGCAGGTTTTAATATAAGATAATGAGGTTTAACTGCATTCAATAAATCAATTTTCCCTTCGATTGTTTTTTTTCCAATCAGTTCTTCATCAAGAGCAATAGCTACAGGAGAAGAATTGCATAAGTCGGCCATTTCTTTGATACTTCCGGCTTTAATTGGTTGTTCTATTGAATGAACTTTAAGTTTTGCTAACTTTTCAATAACAATTTTTGCCTTTTCCGGGGAGTATGCACCATTTGCATCTACTCTAATTTCAAGTTCGGAATCATTAAACTGTTGACGTAGTTTGCTAATTATTTCAAGTTCTGAGTCATTTTCAAAAGCACCGATTTTAAATTTAAGGCATTTAAAACCATTCTTTAATTTTTCTTTTACTTGCCGGGTTATGTATTCAATGCTTCCCATCCAGATTAAGCCATTGATTTTAATTTTCTCCGTACCTTTAAAAAAGTCATTATCAAATATTTTTCTTTGGCCTCCATAAAAGAGATCCTTGGTTGCTGTTTCAAAACCAAATTTTATAGAAGGGAAATCATTTAATCCCGAGGACAAATCAAGGTTTTCATTATTAAAATCATCACAAATCCTGCGAAGATAATCTTCAAAGTCGTTTGAATAATCAATACTTAATCCGGGTAAAGGGGGACATTCACCGATTCCTGTTTCTTCACCATTTGAAATGTAAATAAACCAACTGTCTCTTGTATTGTATATCCCTCTGGAAGTTCCTGCGGGGTGTAAAAAAGAGAACGTATGTTTTCTAATTGATGCTTTAAGATTCATATTATCAAACCTGCTCCAAAAGTTAAGGAAAAGATGAAAATTGTCAATGCAAGATTTTTCAATTCATTATTCAGCTCTTCGGGATTTTTATAATGAAAAAC
>CAYUEI010000357.1:0-2928 GCA_964443445.1 uncultured Prolixibacteraceae bacterium
TAATTGAAGTCAATGATAATCCGAATATTGATGCCGGAATTGAAGATATGGTGCTTAAAAATGAACTTTACGAAAGGATAATGCAATCCTTTTATAACCGTATAGAGCTAAGCAGGAATATGACCAGATTTGTGGCTGTAGCTCCGGATTAAAATAAAAATATTAAATCTGCATAGACAATTTCATCAATCAGGGCATTGTGAAATACCCTTTACCATTAAGTTTTATTTGATTTTGAAAAGGTTATAAGTGGTAGTTTGTATTATTAGTACTAATAAAACTTTCTTCATGGCTAAAAGATTAACGTTCCTTAATAACATCATTGAAAATGTTGATTAGAATATTTCTTTCCTTCTCCCAACATAGAACTTGTGATGCATTCAAGCAATTTTCTTTCCATATTATATAGTCATCAGGGGACGAAAGCATTTTGTGTATTCCTTCTGCTATTGCTTTCGGTGTTGTTTCTTCTATAGAGATTCCAACTTTGTATTCTGAAACAACCCTTTTCATTTCAGGCAAAGAACTTGTTAGAACAGGAATTCCTGCCATTATATAATCGAATAGTTTATTGGGTAAAGCAAATCTGTAATTTAATCCCATATCTTTTTCAACTGAAATACCTATAGTTGCAAGTTTTGTAAATTGCCTGAGGATTGAGGGTTCTATTCTTCCTGTTAAGAATACTCTGTCTTCCAGTTTTTCATCAGCAACAATTCTTCTGCACTTTTCATAAAGATCGCCAATCCCGATAATGACAAGATTAATATTCTTTATAAGGTGCATTGAAAGAATGGCTTCTTCTATGCCTCTGCCCAAATTTACAGCACCCTGATAAATTACAATCGGGTTATTTGTTGGAAAAGGAGGTGTGTTTTCTATGCTTGAATCGGTTTTGTAATTTGAATCCGGAAGATTTCTTATCACCTTAAACTGAGTTCCGTATTTCGTTTTATATGCTTCCGCAATGCTTTGGCTGACTGTATAACAATATTTGAGATCAGGAAGAATTCTTTTTTCAATACTTTCCCATATTCTTTTGACAGTCGGGCGATTTACAAGTTCAGGCACTTCAGTATAATATTCATGGCTGTCATATACAAGCTTACTCTTTTTGATTTTTGAAGCTAAATAACAAGCAGCCAGAGTGTCGAGGTCGTTCGAAACAATAATGTCGTAATTGCTGAACAAGAGATAGAAGAAAAGACGAATGTTGTAATTGGCATAGAATAAGGGACCTTTATTAAACCAAAGTGAAAAGCGCCTTGTTTTGTATGGTCTTGATAGTTTAATTTTGCCTGATGGAAATGTTCTTCCGCAGACAGTAACAACCAATCCGCTTTCAATTAAAGTTTTAGCTATTCGGTTAACTCTGTTGTCTGTGACAATGTCGTTGGTGACTGCCATGACAACTTTTTTCTTAGTGTTGATAAATGAATCGACAGTGTTACTCATAATTCATATAAATGCTAACAAAACTAAAGGAATTTTTCGATATTTGGCATTTAGAATTAATACATAACGAATTAGATTTTTTTTTCTTTTGAAATCTGAATAAAAATTAAAAGTCAATAGATAAAACTATGATAAAACTGCATAAAAACCTTAGTCTTAAACAATATAACACTTTCGGAATTGATGTGAAAGCTAATAGTTTTCTTGAGTTTACCAATGATGAAGATCTTTTAACCATTTTTGAAAACCGGCTTTTAGATTCAAATCATATTGTTCTTGGCGGGGGTAGCAATATGTTGTTCATTAACGATTTCAACGGAATGATAATTTACCCTGCAATTAAAGGTTTTAACATTGTTACGGAAGACAATGACCACGTATATTTAGAAGCCGGTGCAGGTGAAAAGTGGGATGATCTTGTAGAATATGCAGTTTCTTCAAATCTTGGAGGTATAGAAAATCTTTCAGATATTCCCGGACATGTGGGGGCATCGCCGGTACAGAATATTGGTGCATACGGAACTGAAGTAAAGGACAGTATATATCTGGTAAAGGGGTTTTTTGTAGACAAGGGCAGTTGTTTTGAGTATTCAAACAGTAGTTGCCATTTTGATTACAGAAATTCAATTTTCAAACAGTCACTGAAGGGTAAGGTCATAATTACTTCAGTAATCTTTAAATTGAATAAGAAACCTGTTTTCAATCTTGAATACGGGGCATTGAAAACTGAAGTTGTAAAGAGGGGAGAAGTAAATTTGCGAAATATAAGGGATGCAGTCATTAATATCAGAAGATCTAAATTGCCTGATCCCTTGATAATAGGTAATGCCGGAAGCTTTTTTAAGAATCCGGTTGTTGATAGCAGTATAGTTGAAAAGCTGAAAGAAAAATTTGAAAATATACCTGTATATGTTTCAGGCGAAAATGGAAAGTTGAAGATCGCTGCCGGATGGCTTATCGATCAGTGTGGATGGAAAGGTTACAGAGAAGGAGATGCAGGCGTTCATAAAGATCAGGCGTTGGTAATGGTGAACTATGGAAATGCTAAAGGTTCAGATATTTTAAGTGTAGCTGAAAAGATAAAAGTTTCTGTGATGGAGAAGTTTGGAGTAACTCTCGAGCCTGAGGTGAATGTAGTATATTAGATACTTGCGTCTAAATATAAATCATGGAATTCAAAATAGTATCCGAATATCAACCAACAGGTGATCAGCCTCAGGCAATTGATCAGCTTACCCAGGGAGTTAATGATGGGGTATTTGCTCAAACCCTTCTTGGAGTAACCGGATCAGGTAAAACATTTACCATTGCAAATGTAATTGAAAGAACCGGCAGACCGACACTTGTCCTAAGTCATAACAAGACCCTTGCTGCTCAGTTGTATAGTGAGTTAAAACAATTCTTCCCTGAAAATGCAGTAGAATATTTTGTTTCTTACTATGATTATTACCAACCCGAAGCTTATTTGCCTGT
>CAYUEI010000358.1:0-2923 GCA_964443445.1 uncultured Prolixibacteraceae bacterium
TTTTATCCGCAGGAATATTTTTTGTATCTCACTTAAGAATAACGGTACCAAGCCTAATGCTATTGCCATTAGCCATCCTGCCCTGTCAAGCATCTGAAGACCGAAAGCAACACGCATAAATGGTATTTCAATTACTATAAGTTGAAGTAACAAACCTATTAAGATTGCTCCTACCAAGACTTTATTTGAGAATATCCCTACTTTGAATATTGATTTCAGATTACTCCTAACTGCAAATGAGAAGAACAACTGACTTGCAATCAATACCATAAAGGCCATTGTCCTTGCATATTCTATTGTTTCAACAGGAACTCCTTTGTCAAATGGTGAATAACCGTGTTCGTAATACCCAAACCAGAATGCAAATATTGTCAACAAACCGATGAGCAAACCACCTACTATAGCGCGTCCTCCTGCTCCATGAGCAAAGAAGCTTTCTTTCGGATTACGTGGTTTCTCTTTCATAACATCCGGATCCCCGGGATCCATACCTAGTGCTATAGCCGGAAGTGAATCAGTAAGCAAGTTGATCCACAAAAGCTGTGTAGCTATAAGCGGAGCTTCCCATCCAACAATTAGTGCCCCAAACATTGCTATTACTTCTCCGAGATTACAGGTAAGCAGAAATATTACCGACTTTTTGATGTTGTTGTAAATATTCCTTCCTTGCTCTATTGCTGAAATTATTGTTGAAAAATTATCGTCTGTCAATATCATATCTGAAGCTCCCTTGGCTACATCAGTTCCTGTTATCCCCATTGCCACTCCAATATCAGCTGCATTTAACGATGGTGCATCATTAACTCCATCACCGGTCATTGAAACTATGTTATTATACGATTTAAGGGCCCTGACGATCCTAACCTTATGTTCCGGTGATACTCGTGCAAAAACTCTGTAATCGTTAATCCTGCGGGTAAAATCTTCATCCGACAGTGCATCAATTTCAACACCCGTCATTGCTTGTTCTATGTTTTCAGCAATTCCAAGCTCTTTTGCAATAGCAAAAGCTGTATTTTTATGGTCGCCGGTAATCATGATTGTCCTGATCCCTGCTTTTTTAGCCTTTTGAATTGAAAGTTTTACCTCTTCTCTCGGAGGGTCTATCATTCCTACTACTCCAAGAAGAATGAGATCTTTTTCCATCTCCTCCGGACTTACTACTGAATTTACTGGTTTATAGGCTGCACCTAAAGTCCTGAGTGCACTAAATGACATCTCTTCAGTTGCTGATAAAAATTTCTCTTTATGTTCCTTAGTGAAAGGCACTACCTTGCCATTTTCAAGTACATGTGTTGAAATTTTTATAAGATTGTCAATTGCTCCTTTTGTAAATACAGTTAAAGTACCGTTTTCATCAGTAAGGGTCGACATCAATTTCCTGTCTGAATCAAAAGAAAACTCTCCTACTCTATTGTGGGTTTCTTCAAACTTCTTTCTTTCAATCTTCAGGTTATCTCCAAATACAAGCAATGCTATTTCTGTTGGATCGCCGGTACCCACACCATTTTCATAAGTAGCATCGGAGCAAAGTATCATTGCTTCTGACAATAATTTGGCATCCTCTGAGATGTTTTTCATGTCTCTGTCAACGTCTGTCATCCCTTCAAGATTGAAATACTTAACCACAGTCATCTTATTCTGTGTGAGAGTACCTGTTTTATCTGAGCAGACAATATTTACCGAGCCAAGAGTTTCAACTGCCGGAAGCCTCTTAATGATTGCATTTTGCTTAGACATGGCTGTCACACCAATTGAAAGCACTACAGCAACAATTGCTGCAAGTCCTTCAGGTATAGACGCTACAGCAAGGGAAACTGAAGTCAGAAACATTTCAGCAAGGTTTCTTCCCTGAATCCACGAAACCAGAAATATGAATACACAAATAGCTATGGCAATCATTCCTAAAGTCTTACCAAGCTCATCGAGTCTTATTTCAAGTGGTGTTTTACTGTCTACTTCACTGTCAAGTATTTTGGCAATCTTGCCAACTTCAGTGTTCATGCCTGTTTCAACTGCTATACCCACTCCTCGTCCGTAAGTTACCAGGGTCGACATAAATGCAGAGTTAGTCCTGTCGCCCAGCGGTGTCTTTGGATCTTCAAAGAACTGTGTGGCATCTTTTGATGATGCTACAGATTCTCCCGTTAGTGCTGATTCTTCAATCTGAAGATTTGCCGATTCTATCAAACGAAGGTCGGCAGATATAAATCGTCCGGCATCTAGTATGATAATATCTCCAGGAACTACTAATTCTGAGTCTATCTCTACTGTTTTGCCATCGCGACGTACCAGTGCCTTTGGAGATGACATCTTTTGTAAGGCTTCGATTGCTTTTCCTGCCTTAACTTCCTGTGCAACACCAAGAATGGCATTAACGATGATTACGAGAAGAATAATTACTGAATCAATATATTCCCCCATAAAAGCAGTGATAATCACTGCTACAAAAAGAACATATATCAACCAATCTTTTAGTTGCCCGATAAATAACTGCAGAAGAGATTTTTTCTTCTTTCCCCTTAATTTATTTGGACCGTATTTTTCGTATCTTATTTTAGCTTCCTCTTCTGTTAAGCCTGTTAATGGATTAACATTAAGTTCTTTAAATACTTCTTCTTTAGTTTTTGAAAACCACATCTTAGTAATTATTTATTCTGTGGCAAATATAAAAAACTAATGCAGATTTAAGCTACTTTCAATTTCTCAAATATTGTCCTGTAAAACTATTTTCACATTTGCCCAATTCTTCCGGAGTGCCCTCTGCTACAACCAATCCTCCTTTTTTTCCACCTTCCGGACCCATATCTATTACCCAGTCAGCCTGCCTGATTACATCAAGGTTGTGTTCTATCACTATTACCGAATTTCCTTGAGATACAAGTGTCTTGATAATCGCCATAAGCTTTTCAATATCTGCCAT
>CAYUEI010000359.1:0-2920 GCA_964443445.1 uncultured Prolixibacteraceae bacterium
GAGAACTTTTCAATTTCCTCTTTTAATTCCATAGTAAGATCCACCGTCAATTCAGCAAAATTGTTTACGAAATTGAGAGGATTCTTAATTTCGTGGGCTATTCCAGCGGTGAGTTGTCCGAGAGAAGCCATTTTTTCAGCTTGAACCAATTGAGCCTGAGCTTCTTTTAATTCATTATTAGCTCTGTTTATTTTTTCATAGGACATAGCGTTTTCCAGTGCAATTGCAACATAATTGGCAAGGTTGCTGAACATATCGAGCTGGTATTGACTATATGCATTCTTTTGGAAACTTTGAATGGAAATAACTCCCAAAATTCTGTTTTCTATCATCAACGGAACATAAATCAGAGAATTGACAGTTTCCCCGGCTTTAGGTTTTGATCGTTCTGAAATATATTTAGTGTACTCTTCTTCAACATTATTCATAAAAACAGTACTCTTATTTTCAACGCACCATACAGCGAATCTGTTTTTATCTTCCATCGTTATTTCGAAAGGAGGTAGTTTTTCACCATTTTCTATTGATAACTTACACTCCAGCTTATTATCTTTCTGATTATAAATCATAATCAAGAAAGAATTTGCATCCATCAAAGTATTTGCATTTTCATAAACAATATCCTGAATGTGTTCAATATTAAGAGTTGAAGTAATCTTCTTCCCGATAAAATTCAAGGTTTTAACATTTTCAAAAGCAACATCAAGTTCAAGGTTCTTTTGTTTCAGTTCTGAAGTACGTTCATCCACTTTTTGTTCGAGAGTTCGGTTATATTCTTCAAGAACCATTTGAGACAACTTCAACTGCTCAGTAGTGTCCATCAAATCATTGATAGTAGAGGCAAGAGTATTTTGCATTGAAATAAAAGCTTCGTTGAGGCTTCCGATTTCATCTTTTGATTTTATTTCAGGTAATTGAATATTGAAATCACCCTGGGCGAAATTTCCGGCGGCATTAGTAAGAGTTCTTAAGGGACTTGTAATTGATCGGGAAATAAAAATGATAACAGAAAGAATAATCAGAAGGCCAATCAAGCACATTGCGATTAAATTTAAGACTAAATTATTGACATCTACCATAAACTCATCGACAGGAAAAACAATTCCAATAGACCATCTGTTTATTGGCACAGGTGCGTAAGCAATCCAGCTTAGTTTTCCTGTTTTTAGGTTTCTGTATTCAAATTCGGCAAAACTGGTTTGTTGGCGGACCATATTTCTGCCAATTGTTCTCAGCATCGAGGATAGCTGACTATCAGCAATACTAAATATTGTCTCATTCATAATAACACCTTTATTTGGATGAGTAATAATAGTACCGTTCGAAGAAATCATAAATCCATATCCGGTTTCACAGATTTTAATTGAGTTCATGTATTCCTGAAGCCAATCGAGGGAAATATCTGACGTAAGAATTGCAATAAATTCCTTCTTACCATTAACAGTTTTATATATAGGAACTGAGAATGTTGACATTAAAGCTTCTCCGGCTCCTTCATCATAATATGGTTCGCTCCACATAGGTTTGTCTAATTCTTTTGGAACCTGATACCAGTCCATTGAGAAATAATCATATTGGTCATCTCCAATGTATTTAAATTTTACATCCCCGTCATGCTTGTAGTAATATGGAGAGAAATATTTCTTATTCTTATCAAAATAATATGGTTTGAAAGCAAGAGCTGCTCCGTATATTTCAGAATTATTTGAAACAATAAGCTTCAATATTTCAACAATCTGTTCTTCAGTATAGTCTGAACCTTCAATAACTTTTGCGAAATTAAGCGGAACCCTTTGAACAGAGCTTAATACTTTTTCGATTCTCAGAACTGCTGAATTTGTAAGACCTTCAGCATTCGTTATCAGGTTCTTTTGTACAATTTTTTTAGATATATTATAGTTATAAACGAAAATAAGAAAGAAAACAATAGCAATACATGAAAATATATACAAGACCATCTTATACGCCAATCCCCTCTTGACTTTTATTTTATTTACGTTCTTCATATCTATTAATTACTTTTAAAGTTCATTTAATAAGTGGCTGATAAAACACTTTGTAATCCGGTATTTCTTCAATAATTCCTTCTTCTTTCATAACTCTTCCAACTAACTGATAATCTTTTTCAGGCAGGACATAGTTGAAATCAGATTTCCCTTCAGGAAGATACAAATCTTTGTAACGATCAAGAGTCCACCCCATGTGAATCCTGTTAACCGGAAGTTTATAATCCCTGGCGATTTTAACAACTATATCAAGAGTTTCCTGTTTATGATTGAAAGCATATCTCCATCCATCTAAGGTTGCATTAATAAAATCAATGCAAACATCAGGTTCTTTTTTCACCAGATCAGAAAGGCAATAAATTCCATCTTCCAGGAAATTCATTCCATAATCAGCAAAGAAAAAAGTGATAAGTTCATCGGGGTTATATCCGGAATTTAAAATCGAATGATATTCATCAAACCAGTTTGCATTAGTTATTTCAACCGCATCCATAAGGAATAAAGAATTTGTACTTCCAATTGGAACAATTTCAACATCAATATTAAATTTGTCGAATAATGCTTTAGGTTGCACTTCGTATCCACTCCATATACCTGCCCTTTTCCCATTCATTTTTTCAATAGAATCGATTCCGCTTTCTTTTTTAGTTATAAGCATCAGGGATGAGCGGGAAGATGGTTGTGCAATATTAACAATATCAACACCACCGGCTTTTAATTGAATTGCATTAGCCAGCCAAAGGGCAGCAAAGTCGGCTTCACCGTTAGCTATTAAGTCATTAGAAGTAATAAAAGGCTTATATTGTATAATATTGACTTTCAAGTTGTACTTCTCATATATTCCTTTTTCATTAGCAATAAAATACCCTGCGAACTGAGCCGGAGAAACCCAATATGGTAAAAAAGATACTTCC
>CAYUEI010000360.1:0-2909 GCA_964443445.1 uncultured Prolixibacteraceae bacterium
TTTTATATTAATGGACCAACATGGACGGAACAAGTAATTGAATATTAAAACAATTTCTAACCTTCGAAGAATCTGTAATCAACTTTTTTCACTAATCTTTATAAAAACTAAATCTTCAAAAATTTCTTTAAAAAGACTCCTCCTTCTGTATAAATAACAGCAAAATAAAAACTTTTTTTGTATGATGAAATGTCTATATTAAAAGTTTTATTTTCACTGTTTTTTTCTAAATTTTTAATACGATGTACAATTCTCCCCTGATAGTCTGAAATAATTATACTTTCTACATTAATTACTCCAAAACAGTTTATATCAATGTGTAATTCTGCAGGATTTGGAACAATGTTTATGTTTTTATTAATCAGTTCATTATTTAATTCCGGATTTATAATCTGATACGCATAGTCTCTTATAATATATTCTGAATACCCGGCTACCTCAAAACCTATCCACCCAAAAATTACTTTATCTGAATTTATATATTTGAATCCTAAATATCTGTCCTTTTTTTTCATCCATGGTCCGTAATCATTTATTTTTCCCACCCAATTATATTCCAGAAACTTTATTTCTTTGTTATACCAAAACAAATCATCAGAAATCATAGAATTCAGCAAAAGTGGTTCAGGATATAAAGAATCGGCTGTAATACTGAAATATCTGTCCTTGTATGGTTTAATGGTGATCGTACCTGCACTGTTACCCGGACTGGTATGCTGAAATACACTAAATAAAAAATCACTGCTCAGATCTTCATTGAAATCATAGTAATTTAATTCTGTATCTCTAATCACATATATATCTATATCCGGCACAACGTCTACATAAACTATATTATCACCTTCTCTTTGTCCTGCTCTTAAGTAATCATGTTCAGATAATGTTAATATGTTGGAGAAATCAGATATTGCATCAATATCAGCCGAAACACTGTCAGCTATACTCATTAAATAAAATCTGTAAGGAATGTTTTCTTTAATCAATTCCCCATCAATGTCACGAAAATCTTGCTTAAGAAATATTTCAAAGGAATCCATACCTGCATGTATATCTGCATAATAACCAATTACATCTCGTGTAATATTATTTGGTTCAAAAGAATTCACTTCACTAAGCTTTACACATATAATTTTGTAAGACTTTATCCCTTTTATAATTGCAGGATTAACAAGTGAAATCTTTATATCGCTTCCATTTCCATTGTTGCTATTATCTTCCGCAACGATTGAATTTGCAGGTAAAGTGGGTGATCGGAGATTAAATAAACCTGAAACTTTTGAAAGGTTATTCATGTGTTTTATTTTTCCATCTGCTACTGATAGAATATAGGCTTTATAATTTGCCGTGTTTGTAAGTTTGTTACCATAAATATCATTAATTGAGTCTGCAGAAATGGTCATATCATAATTGTTATCTATTGGTAGAACTTCAAAGTACAATCCTTGAATTAAACTATTTGCAGTTTCTATTGTGAATCCTTTCAAGTTAGATTCCGGAATAATTAAAATTCTATATTCTTTTAATGTCTTTTCATCGGCTACTTTATCGAATGAAAAATTAAGCTCATATTCTTTCCCTGATAAATAATTGGCTTTTGCCTGAAAATTTGTAACTGCATTTACAAATGATTTTAATATAAGCGAATTAGACGGCGATGAAAGATTTGAATTGTCCAATTCCAGAGAATCAGAATAACAAAGAATAATGGCGTTATATGAAACTAATTCTGTTATCAGTTCTCCATTAACATCTCTGCTATTTTCATTTAATACAATTGATTGTTTCCATCCAACAGGTAACAAATCAATATAATTTCCTGCCTCAACCTGCAAAGCTTTATCTATTGTGAATTGTTGAACATCGTCACTTTTGACAATAAAAACCCTGTACTTTTCAAAAGCCGTTTCATCAATATATGGTTCAAATGAAACATTTAAATCACGGCCATCTCTGTTATCTCCTTTATCTGCAATTTTTACATATTCAGCTTTGACATCAATCTGTACACCTGCAATAATAGCACTATCGGCTGTCATGTTTATTGCATAGTCTTTTACCCGCGAATCCCCTACCCTAAACCATCCGTAATTATATCCTTCATTATTTTTAATTCTAAAACCCAAAAGCATATTCCACTGTGGAACAATATATGTATCACCTGCTTCACCCCAACTGATATATACATCTCTGCTTGTCCATCTCTTAGCAGAGTCTATCTTCTGATTAATTTTAATAGTATCATGACAATCACTTTCAGTAATAGAATCATACTTATAAGGATCTGTAAACTGTGTGCCGTTAAATTGCTCAATCCATAAAACTTGATCTGCATAATGGCGATATGAGACTAAAGCAAAATCATTTACCGAATCATTATTAAGATCAAAATAATAATATGTAGGTTTGTTATCTGAAGTTAATACTTTGTATTCTATTTCCAGATCAGGTTCATAATCGTGGTATATTACCTGACCTTTTACGTTATTTAATGTAAGTATTATTGAAAAAAAGGGGAAAATTCCTTTTAAAACTGATTGACAGAGGGGGCGTATCATATTATTTGATTTTTCTATAACAATGATAATCAATAATATTTTAAATTAAAATGATATTTACATGAATAAATTCAATAGTTTCACTTCGTTTTTGATCTTCTCATGAAAAATTCAGAAAATATTGCTTCTGCACTATTATTCTTTTCTTTTGAAAATATGATAAAACCATTACACTTTCCGATAAACTATTTTTAACTTACCCGTAACTATTAAATTCTTATGTCGGGGTTAAAACCATTATTCTGATGAAAATATTCCGGTGACTCACTAACTGATTATAAACCTAATAAAATCCGGAGTTAAAAAAAGGGGCGTTTTTAACGCCCCTTCAAAATTTTAAAATTAGAAATTATT
>CAYUEI010000361.1:0-2899 GCA_964443445.1 uncultured Prolixibacteraceae bacterium
ATGATAGTGAGCCTTTCAGTAAAGCAAAGGAAAACTACTGGATGCCGGTTGACTTATATGTAGGCGGTGCAGAACATGCTGTACTACACTTATTATACAGCAGGTTTTGGCATAAAGTGCTTTTTGACCTTGGGATCGTATCAACTAATGAACCATATAAAAAGCTTTACAATCAGGGGATGATACTTGCCTTCGCTTATGAAACAATTTCAGGATCAAAAGTTACATCTGATCTAGTCGAAGAAAAAGAAGGTAAATATTACCATATAAACACAGGAGAAGAGCTGAAGCAGATAGTGGCAAAAATGTCAAAATCGTTAAAGAATGTTGTAAATCCTGATGATGTTGTAAAAAGCTATGGTGCTGATTCACTACGACTTTATGAAATGTTTATGGGACCGCTTGATGCTACAAAACCGTGGACAGAAAACGGAGTAAAAGGTGTTTCCAATTTTCTTAAAAGAGTATGGTATTTCTTTTCAGATACAAACAACCTTTTTGTTGGAGATGAAGATAAAGAAACTCTTAAGGTATTACATCAAACCATAAAGAAAGTTGGTGATAATATTGAAGACCTGAAGTTTAATACAGCAATTTCCCAAATGATGATTTTCACTAATCATTGTTACAAAAAAGGTAAGGTGACAAAAGAAACTGCAGAAACATTCATGAAAGTACTTGCACCATTTTCGCCTCATATAGCTGAAGAAATATGGTCGTTGTATTCCAATAAACCTTCAGTAAGCCAACAAGGCTGGCCTATATTCAATGAAAGTTACCTTGTTGAAGATACAGTGTTATATCCTGTATCTTTCAATGGAAAAATGAGATTTCAAATGGAATTGCCGGTTGATATTTCCAATGAAGAGATTGAAAAAGCGGTATTAACTAATGAAATGTCAGCTAAATGGATTGAAGGGAAAGAAATAGTAAAATTTATTATTGTCCCTAAAAAGATAATTAATATAGTAGTAAAATAAATAATCATAATAAAAAAACACCGGCAATATTAAGCTGGTGTTTTTTTTAATCTTTTATATTGACCACTTTCTTATAATTTTTCTTACCATCGCCTCCGGCAGTATATGAAATAACCTTTTGAGGTTTCAAAGGAATTTCAATACATAGAGTTACTTTAGCAGCTGAATTATATCTTGTTCCATCAACAACCAAAAACTTTGGATTTAATACTTTATTATTATCAGTGGGATATGAATCTATAAAGCCCTGAAGAAAAGAAAACCTTAAAATCAGGTTACTTCTGTCTTCAAGAGAGAATGTTGGAATTCTGAATCCGAAGCCCACTTCTGCCCCACAGTCAAATTTTTTAATATCCTTACCCGATTTAAGATTTAAACTTGTATTGGATGATTCGACAGATGCTGACATGGGAGTTGAAATGTAGGGTGTCAGGTAAAAAAAAGTTTTAGGGTTCCCCCCTCTTATTGATTTAATTATATCAACCTGATATTCAAAAGGAGAAGATAATGTTAGGTAAAATATTTTAAGTGAATATCCAACCATTGTTGAACCTTGGGGATAAAAGCCTGATATATCAGAAAAATGAACTCCCATACCGGAATAAGAAATTCGAGCCCCAAAAGAGAATGGTTTAATCTTTTGATATCTGAAAGAAGCACCGAAATCGGGTAAGACAAATAAATCGTTATCCAGAGAACTTACAGCCGGATCAGAATACTTCATCCCGGGCAGAGAAATTCCTCCAAAAATTTCAAGATGGCAACAACTTTCAATGAATTTTTCTTTATCCTTAAACCATGGACCTTTTTGACAAAAAGCCATTTCTGCTGTAACTAATAAAATTACAGTTATAATTATTGACTTACAATTAGTTACGCTTAGGTCTCTCAAAATCATTCCTATTAGGTTTTTCCGGTCGGTGAAAATATAAAATAAAGATCAACAAGTCAAAAAAATAAAATTATACTTTACCTTTAAAGTATTGATTAAAATCATTCTTTAATAATCATATAAAGGTTTTTTTCGCGTCCTCAGGAATATATGGGACAAATGAAACCGGGAGAACACTGTTTTAGTGTTATAGAATAAATAATTATAAGATGAAAAGTAATTTTAAAAAATATCTTGAAATAACAGAATCATATTTCATCATGTTTCTGGGGATGTTACTTTACTCGCTGGGTTGGACAATGTTTCTTATACCTGCTGAAATAAATGGAGGAGGTATAAGTGGAGTTGGCGCTTTAGTATTTTATAAAACAGGGATTCCGGTGGGTGTTACTTATTTTGCTATTAATGCAATACTTGTTGTATTAGCAATAAAACAAATTGGGGCTAGTTTTGGCACCAAGACCATCGTCAACATGGTTATAATATCTGTCATGCTTTCAATTCTTCCAAAAATTATAAATCAGCCGATAATTGATGACACTTTTCTTTCAGCAGTTTTAGGAGGAATCTTTGGAGGTGTAGGACTGGGATTGGTATTTAGTCAGGGAGGTAGTACCGGAGGTACAGATATAATAGCGATGTTGGTTACAAAATATAAAAGCATAAGTCCGGGTAGAGTAATAATGTATTGTGATGTATTAATAATTGCTTCATCATGGCTTTTTTTCCGATCGGCGGAAAAACTGGTATACGGATATGTTTCGATGTGGGTTGTTTCCTACTCTCTTGATGCGTATTTGAATGGATTCAATCAATCGGCACAGATATTTATCTTTTCAGACAAATGGGAAGAAATCAGGGACAGGATATTAATTGACAACCGAAGGGGAGTAACAATTCTTGACGGAACGGGAGGATATACCAATGAACAACAAAAGATTATCCTGACAATAGTTCGGAAAAGAGAAACGGGTTCAATTTTTAAAATGATAAAAGAAATTGACAAGAATGCTTTCATATCAATGGG
>CAYUEI010000362.1:0-2880 GCA_964443445.1 uncultured Prolixibacteraceae bacterium
TTCTTAAATGCACAAGGTTTAAGCGATGATTTCAAAATCAATGTTGAAGTTAACCATGCTACTTTAGCAGGCCACTCATTTGCTCACGAACTTCGTATGTCAGCTGATGCCGGCAAATTAGGTTCTATCGATGCAAACAAAGGTGACCAACAAAACGGTTGGGATACTGATGAATTCCCAACAAATATTACTGAAATTACAGAAGCAATGCTTGAAATTCTTCCAATGGGAGGTTTCACTGACGGAGGTATCAACTTCGATGCTAAAACACGTCGTAACTCTACTGACCTTGAAGATATCTTCATTGCTCACGTTAGCGGTATGGATGTATTTGCACGTGCTCTTGTAACTGCTGATAGAATCTTAAAAGAATCAGATTACCTGAAACTTCGTGCTGATCGTTATGCTTCTTTCAATTCAGGGAAAGGTCTTGATTTCGCTTCAGGCAAACTCACTTTGGAAGATATGTACAAAATAGCTAAAGAAGTAGGTGAACCAAAACAAATTAGTGGCAAACAAGAGATGTTTGAACAATTAATTAATTGCTATATTTGATCCCATAACTGGATCAAACTCTATTTGATTTTTTTAAATCATGTTTCCATATTGAGCCCGATTCAGAGTTATCTTTGAATTGGGCTTTTTTATTAACTAAACAACTATGAAAAACAACAAACTTTACATTTTAGCTCTGACATTTGTAGCAACCTTGGGTGGGTTGCTATTTGGTTACGACACTGCTGTAATTTCAGGTACAGTAGGTTCTCTTGATCGGTTCTTTATTGAACCATTGGGTTTAAGTGAAACAATTGCGAATTCCAGACTGGGATTTCTTGTTTCAAGTGCCCTGATAGGATGTATTATCGGTGGAATTTTCGGTGGTCTCGTAAGTCTGAAACTCGGTAGAAGAAACGGCTTGATTTTAGCGGCTGTTTGTTTCTGGATTTCTGCTTTGGGTTCTGCATTTCCGGAAATGCTATTCAAACCTTTCGGACAAGGAGATCATACCTTCTTCTGGAATTTTGTGGCCTACCGCTTACTTGGTGGAATTGGAGTAGGTTTGGCATCTATGCTTTCTCCTATGTATATCGCTGAGATTGCTCCTGCAGAAAATAGGGGTAAACTTGTATCATTAAACCAGTTTGCCATCATTTTCGGTATGCTTGTAGTATATTTCGTAAATTACTTCATTGCCCGACAGGGAGATGAAACATGGCTAAACAGTATTGGATGGAGATGGATGTTCGCTTCAGAATTAATCCCTTGTACCCTATTCCTTATTTTCTTGTTCTTCGTTCCTGAAACTCCTCGTTATATGGTTTTGAAAGGCAATGATACAAAGGCTTTGGATATTCTTCAGAAAGTAAATGGAAAAGAAAAAGCCTCACAGGTATTAGATGATATTAAAGGTACAATAGTTAGTCATTCAGGTAAACTATTGTCTTTCGGATGGCTGGTAATTATTATAGGTATTTTACTTTCAGTATTCCAACAATTTGTCGGAATTAACGTTGTACTGTATTATGCTCCTGAGATATTCAAAAACATGGGTTCGGGAACAGATACTGCACTTCTTCAGACAATTATCGTAGGAATAATAAACCTTTCATTTACAATTGTTGCAATACTTACCGTTGATAAATTCGGTCGTAAACCGCTTATGATTATTGGTGCTGTTGGAATGGGATTCTTTATGTTTGCTTTAGGATTTTCATTCTTTTTCCAAAAGGTTGGAATTGGTGCATTGATTTTCATGTTGGGTTATGTAGCATGTTTCGCAGTTAGCTGGGGACCTGTTGTTTGGGTTCTGCTTTCTGAAATATTCCCGAATAAGATTCGTGGAAAAGCAATGGCAATTGCTGTTGCTGCTCAATGGATTTCAAATTTCCTTATTTCTTGGACATTCCCAATGATGAACAAAAGCACCTTCCTCGTAGACAAATTCCATAACGGATTTGCATACTGGATTTATGGTGCAATGGCCGTATTAGCAGCTTGGTTCATGTGGAAATTTGTTCCGGAGACCAAAGGAAAAACACTTGAAGCGATGGAAAAACTCTGGGAGAAATAACTTTCTTTTATCAAGGCTTTTTAAAAATAAGAATATAATCGGAATAATTCTGAGGGCACCTCTTTAAACAGGGTGCCTTCTTTGTTGTTTTAAGTAATGACAATGCGATTTGCTGCTGATAAAAAATAGTATATTCGCATAAATCTTTATGCTATGCCGGAATTTGATAATCATCATATAGAGAATGATCCTGATTATAAGGGACTAAAGGTTAATGCAGGTATTCCGCAACCTCCTTCAGTAAACCCAAATGCAATACATAAAAACATAAGGCATAAGCGAAAAGTATTATCTGCTGATGAATTTGCAGAAGGAATCCTGCAAGGAAACCGGGTAGTTTTAAGCAGGGCAGTTACCCTTGTTGAAAGCTTAAAACCCGAACATTCGGAACTTGCACAGCAAATAATTTTAAAATGTCTTCCCAATTCCGGCAAGTCGGTTCGTGTTGGAATAACAGGAGTACCTGGAGCAGGTAAGAGCACTTTCATTGAAGCCCTTGGAAAGCACATTACTGCCAGAGATGGCAAGCTTGCAGTATTGGCAATAGACCCCAGCAGTGAACGTTCAAAGGGAAGTATTCTGGGTGACAAGACCAGGATGGAAGAACTGGCAAACGATAAAAATGCATATATACGACCTTCGCCCTCGGCAGGCTCTCTTGGAGGAGTGGCAAGGAAGACCCGTGAAACAGTTATTCTTTGTGAAGCTGCAGGATTTAATACCATCTTTATTGAGACAGTTGGTGTCGGGCAAAGTGAAACTGCCGTTCATTCAATGGTTGACTTCTTCCTTCTTATTCAAATTGCCGG
>CAYUEI010000363.1:0-2879 GCA_964443445.1 uncultured Prolixibacteraceae bacterium
AATACAGGGCGGAGTGTTTAACATGCAACGACGAATTTTATATACATTTTTATTGACTTTTATTATACTGGTTTGGCCGGCTTCTTTATTGAAAGGGCAAACCCGTCATGTCGTTGTTTTAAATTCTACCAAAGAATATAAGGTTACCAAACAACCCGGAACACTTAGTACTGTTTGGGCTGTTTTTACCGATCCCAAGTATACTATTCCCGCTACAAGTCAACAGGCCGAACTCATTTATATGGGTGAAGGCCGCGAAAACGAAATCAAGGTTAAATGGCTTTCTGAAGGTGTATATTACCTCATGGTAACTATGACAGCAGAAAATGGCTGCGCAAATCGTAAAGCATGGCCATTTTCTGTTGAACCCCCGGGGAAACTTACTGCAACTGCCTTTTGTCAGGACGGCGACCCATGGATAAAATGGGAAGCAACCGCCGAGGGTTTTACTCTTAATACTTTAAACATTACTCTTAAAGATCTGCAGGGTAAAACTATTGAAACAATTGACAATGCTCCCGTATCAGGTACTATTAAATGGCCGGGTACTGATAATAAATCAGGTAAAGCTATTACTGCAAGCATTGCTGCTCTCAATATTGATGTTGTTTTCAATGATATACCGGGAAGCAGGGAAGTAATCGTCAGGCTCGATGCCCCCGACTGTCAGGAAGATGCTGTTGTTGCTGTTGATGACACTATCCCTGTATGGCATGGCATCGAAAATAATATTGAAATAGCCTATAACGACTACGATACTAAAGGAAACCTTGATTCCCTGAGCATTAAAATTCTTACTCCGGTTTCTCATGGTGATATAGACTACGACACTAAAACAGGCGATATTTCTTATACCCCTGATCAGTGCTTCTTTGGCACCGACTCTTTCCGTTATACTATTTCAAATATAGATGGACTTACTTCCAATGAGGCTGTTGTTTATCTAAAGGTAAATATCAATCCAAACTTAGACAGTGATAAGGACAGCATACTCGATGTTAACGAAGATATTGTAGGTACAGGAAACCTTTGCGATACCGATACCGATATGGACGGCAAACCCAACTTCCTTGACGATGATGATGATAACGACGGTATTGCTACCATCGATGAGCCGGGCGACCTGAACGGTAATGGTATCCCCGATTACCTCGAAGACTGGAATTCTATTGCCGTTAACGACCGGGCTACTACAAGTATTGAAATTCCGGTTTTGATTTCGGTAATGGCCAACGACTCAAGTACAATGCTCCCTGCTACACTTAGTATCATCGTCAATCCGCAAAACGGATATGTAAATGTCGACAGCTATAAAGGAGAGGTGAACTATAACCCTGATTTCGATTTCATGGGACAGGATTCATTCATTTACGTTGTTTGTGATGCTTACAATATCTGCGACACTGCTCTTGTTGTTGTTAATGTTGAAGATCTTATAATTGCACCTGAAGTATTTACTCCAAACGATGATGGGTATAACGACAGATATATTATTTCCGGTCTTGAGAGATACCCTGAAAACGGATTTATTGTTTATAACCGCTGGGGAAATAAGGTCTATGAGAGGAATAACTACACCAACGACTGGGATGGAAAATCTAATTCAAAATATAAGATTGGAGGACAACCACTGCCGGTAGGAGTTTATTATTACATTTTAAAATACGCTAAAAACAGGGTTAAATCAGGAGGTTTATATCTGGAAAGATAAAGGATGAGGGGATCAGTAATTAGAAATATTATCACACTGCTGTTTGTGCTTTTCTCGGTAAAAGGATTTGCTCAACAGGATCCTATGTTCACCCAGTATATGAACAACCCCGGAATTATCAATCCTGCCTACGCTGGCAGTAAAGGGATTACCAATATCAACGGAATATTTCGTAAACAATGGATAGGACAGGAGTGGAGCCCAATGACTACCAGCCTTTCTGTTAATGCCCCGTGGTCAAAATATGATATCGGGCTTGGAGTAACTCTTATCGACGACCAGATAGGGCCTTCTCATCAGGTGGGTTTATATGTCGACTATGCTAAATATTTCAACCTGAAAAAAGGAAGAAATATTTCCCTTGGATTGAAAGCCGGCTTAAATTACTTCGACATCAACCTTATGAATATGGTAATGTACGAATACGATCCATATATTGCTGCCGACCCAAGAAACAAATCTTTACTTCCCAATTTTGGTATTGGAGCTTTTTACTTTACTAATGATTTCTATGTAGGCGTTTCTATCCCTAAATTATTGAGAAATACTATCCGCAACAGCGAAAATATAATCCTTGGTAAAGAAGAGCGACATGTATTTCTGACAAGCGGTTATGTGTTTACTATTGATGATCCTTTCTGGAAACTGAAAGCCAGTATGATGACACGTATGGTAAACGGTTCACCTGCTTCCCTTGAGCTTAGTGCAACGGCTATTCTTTATGACAGAGTTTGGTTTGGCGTAACTTACCGTTTTGGCGATGCTATTGCTGCCCATGCCAGAGTTCAGGTAAACAAAAACCTTCAGATTGGCTATTCATACGACCTGAACAACTCCCGTTTAAGATATTACAATACAGGTTCCCACGAAATATTCATAAGCTACGATTTCGTTGTCAAGGGACAAAAGATTCTGTCACCGCGTTACTTCTTGTAAGGATTGTAATTTATATCGGAATTCAAAAACCTTTCTACTTCTTCTACCGACATCCCTTTCCTGATTGCATAATCACTTATCTGGTCCCTGCTTAACTTCTCTACACCGAAATAATGTGATTCAGGATGAGCAAAATACAAACCACTCACAGAAGCAGTAGGGTACATTGCAAAATTCTCGGTAAGACTGATGCCAGTTATTTCAGTCGCATTCAACATTCTAAACAGCTCTT
>CAYUEI010000364.1:0-2872 GCA_964443445.1 uncultured Prolixibacteraceae bacterium
TCACTAGTGTCCCATTAAAATTGGGACGTTTTAGAAATTAAACAAATTTGGCTCATTAAGCCTAAAACGTTCTTTGTCATTTTGAAATTTAGTTCTATTAAATAGACTCCGAAGATTAGTTTTATCTGTTAAAGATATACTCAGGATCTGCAAAACCTCATATGTACTTCTGTCAAGTTGCATGTCTTTTTGGACGATTGCTACCAAGCAGTAAGTGCACATGGCAGCGTAGATTTGAATCCGAACGGCATTTTCGGTAGTTCCCCAGAATTTCTTGATTCTTAGATGTTGCTTTAGCCACTTGAAGAAAAGCTCGACTTGCCAGCGATTCTTGTAAAGTTCAGCAACTTGAAGCGAAGAAATGTGCATTGCATTTGTTAAGAATACAAGCTCACGCTCCTGATCTTCATCCCAATATCTAACCAATCTAAGATGTGCTGGATAGTATTGCTTGGGATAAAACCCAGTCAATTCTATTGTTACATCTGAGAGTACATTCTTGGGCAATCTTCTTTTCCATTAAATTATCATGTATTGAAAATTCTTCTTTGCTCTTACAACGAAGAAAGCTCCTATTTGATGAATCTTGTACAACATCTTGAAGTGATTATATCCACGGTCAAATATGTAATATGAGCCTGATTCATAAGGGATCTCTTTCATCGCAGTAGAGTCGTTAACAGAAGCTTCAGTGATATGGAAAAAAGCTGGTATCTGTGTCTCCACATCATATAATGTATGTACTTTGATTCCACCTTTTTTCTTACGAAACTTCGCCCACCAGAATACGGAAAGGCACAAGTCAATAGTTGTTGAATCAAAAGCATAGACATTACCTTCAAGATTGAAGATGTCAGAAACTCGTTTATGCCTGGCTTCGTTTACCAGGTAGTAAGCATAATCTTCAAAGATGTGATAGTCTCTGTCTTGATTGGCTCTGGCAAGAGATGATTTTGAAACATTTTTACCCAAGCCCAAATGATAAGATTTGGAGTGATGAGCATCAAGTGCGACAATCAAATCTCTAAGACTTTCACGATTTGACAATTGCCCGAACATCAAAGAAAGAAGTTGATTCCAACAAGTGAAATGTTTCACGTATTTATCACCATCGTACTTGCGCACGATGTAGTTAAACTTATTCCTATCCAGAAAGAATACTAATTGAGCGAAAACGTATTTATCCTTATGCATTTGCAAATATGTTTAAGATTGCAAAATGCAAATTGAAATCCGTTTAATCGAAATAACACTATAACTAACTAAATTTCAAACTTTTCAAAGAACTTCTTTAGATTTTAATGGGACAGTAATGATCAAAATTGTTTAATCATGAAATTATTTTATTTTTGAGTAGACTCAAACCATAATTAACCAAGCCAATGCGAAGCATATTCCTTCTGTTTCTCCTTTCAGCACTTATTTCTTCCGCCCAACCCCGGCTCGAGAAACATTTCGCGCATAAGCTATACACTACCTACGAAGGCCTCGCCCAATCACAAGTAACCTACATGATGCAGGACAGCAAAGGCTATATCTGGATTTGTACCAAAGGCGGACTCACCCGCTACGATGGGAAAGAATTCGTAAACTTTATTGATGAAAATGATGGCACCAGAGTAAATATTACCAACATTCTTGAAACACCCCTGGGGTTTGTTTTATCTTCTGCCCGAAAAATGTGGATTTTCAACTATGAAGAAGAAAATCCCGCAAATTGGTCATTCAATGATTTAGAGTATAAAAATGAATTTAAAGAATTCAATTATTTGGGTGACGGTAAATATTACAACCCAAGCGATAGCAGTATATACATGTTCAATTTATATAAAGACTTTACAATCGACACTTCCAAATATCATGTAAAGTTTCATTTAATCAAAAAAAAAACAAACACAATAGCACATACCAATGAATTGATTTTTTTTAAACACCAAACTAATAACAAAGATTATTTTTTTACTCCGGATTCATTGTTTGTTGTGTCCGGAACAACAATTCAACAAAGCCCTCTGCCGGGCCGCTTCGATGGATATGGCTATGATCCAAACAATAATACCATTTTAGCTTATTCTAAGAAAGAAAAGACCATTTATTGCATGCAAAAACCTTTCCATGAAAAAAAGGTCTTCGCTTCTGATATTGAATCTCAAATAGCTAGATATATACCAACTGTTATAACAGCTTTGAATTACAATGACTTTGTATTTAATAACGATAATAACGAGTTGTCTACTTTGAAAGGGAAAAAGCTTGGCATGGTTACAATGACTAAACAATTCATTACCGACCGCGAAGGCAATTTATGGATAGCATCTGAAAATGGTGTGTACAATTTTTTTAAAACCGGGTTCGAAGAATACCGCTTCAACATTGGCAACTCAGTAGATAATGTTTGGTCTATCGTTTCAATGCCCGATTCATCAATGTGGTTCGGGGGTTACCTGACAGGGCTTTGGTCACTAAACAGTAAGGGAAAACTTATTTTCAACGATCCTGAGACATACATTGACTTTGAAAAATTTGGTAACTTAGAACTTAATTTTTACATGGGGGGCATTACCGACAAAGAAGGCAGGGGCTATCTGCCAATTCAAGAGGGTTTCTTGAAAATTGAAAAAAATAACATCCAATACTACAAACTACTTAAACAAAACCTTCCCATGTCGATTACTGATGATACTATCAACAATTGCCTGCTTTTGGGAACTGCAGGAGGTGTTGCTCTTTGCGATAAGAAAACTATGAAAATTGTTAACTTTGTGAATAGCGATCGCAGCATTGTAAGCACTTGTATCAAAGACGATGGGACATACCTGGTTGGCTCGTTTGTTTCCCAGTATATTTACAAAAACAGTACTCTAATTCCTTA
>CAYUEI010000365.1:0-2869 GCA_964443445.1 uncultured Prolixibacteraceae bacterium
GGTACTCTTTTCTGGGAAGAAGTTTCAATCAGCCCTATTTTTGATGATAATAATAAGATTCTCCATTTTGTAGCTGTCAAAAATGATGTAACTCAAAAAAAAGAACAGGAAAAATCATTAGTTGAAAGTGAAAACCTTTATCGGACTGTGTTTAACAGCAACAGCCACGCAGCTGCAATTTTCGATTCTGACAATATTTTTAAAATCGTTAATCCTAAGTTTGAAGTAATTTCAGGATATACAAAGGAAGAAGTAGAGGGAAAAATGAAATGGACTACCTTTATTAATCCTGATGATCTCCAAATGATGTTAAATTACGATAAGCTTAGAAAAAAAGGAGATACAACTATTCCTAAAGAATATGAATTCAGAATGATAACTAAAAATGGAGGTAATAAAACAATTTTGTTATCAGTCGAAATAATACCGGGTACAAAAAACACATTAGCTTCATTTATAGATATAACTGAAAATAAAATCGCTGAGAAAGAACTTAAAGAAAGCAAGGATAAATTTCAGGGATTGGTTGAAGATCTGAATGATGTAATTTTTGAGATGGATATTACCGGGAAAATCAGATATATCAGTCCATCTGTAACTCATATTACCGGATACAAATTTGATCACTATACAGACCGTTGTTTTCTTGATTGTGTATATTCAGAAGACCTGCCCCAATTTAATGAATGGTTTAAAAAATTGATTGAAGAAAATAGCTCGACCCCAATTACATATAGGGTGCGAAATTCAGCCAACAAATTTATTTGGATGCGGGCTTCTGCTAAAATTATTTTAAAAAACAATGAGATAACCGGTATAAAATGTGTTGCAGTTGAAATTAACTCTTTAAAAAAGATTGAAGAAGAACTTATTAAAGCAAAAGAAAAGGCTGAAGTGAGTGACAGGTTAAAATCTTCATTTTTAGCTAATATGAGCCATGAAATCAGAACACCTCTAAATGGGATAATTGGTTTTTCGGAAATGATTACAGAACCGGGTATTTCTGAGGAAGAAAGAGAACTTTATCTTTCTATAATTACAGAAAGCAGTCAGCAATTACTTCACATTGTTAATGATGTTCTTGATCTTTCCAAGCTGGAAACAGGTCAAATGTCGATGAAAAATGAAACATTTGATCTTACCAAATTACTTCAGGAAATTATTTCTTTTTATACGCCCAAAGCAGACAAAAAGCCTATTGCACTGATTCTTGATAAAGATTTAAATTATCCGGATATTCAATTTTACGGAGATAGGTATCAACTCTATCGTGCTTTTTCTAATCTTGTGGATAATGCAGTGAAATTTACATCAAAAGGATATGTAAAGATTGGATATATTGTCAAAAATGACAGTATAGAATTTTACATAAAAGATACTGGGATTGGGATTAAGCCTGAAAAGCTTGAAATTATTTTCGAAAGGTTCAGACAGGGGGAAGATACTCTTACAAAAGAATATGGTGGAACTGGGTTAGGGCTTGCACTATGCAAGACAATGATTGAAAAAATGGGAGGTTTCATTAAGGTTGAAAGTGTTCCTGGGGAAGGCTCTACATTCAGGTTTTCGTTACCCTTCAACGGGAACATATAATCGTCCTTGCCAGGTATCTCTTTCTTTCAACCGTTTTTCAACCTTAGCGACAAATTCAAAGTTTTTTAGTCCCCAGCCGGGAGCTATTAAAAATTCTGAAGGAGTATAACTGACAAATCTTTCAACAATAATGGAGGGTTTCAGAAGTTCAAGATAATCAATCATTAGCTCAACATATTCATCAACATCATCGAAAATATTAAATGCCTGAGGATTATCCCGGTATTGTTTTTCCATAATAGTACCACGATGAATTTGCAACTGATGAATTTTTATATTTTCAACAGGTAGATTAGAAAGGATAACAGGCTGTTTCAAAATAGTATTTCTATCTTCTCCGGGCAAACCGGCAATCATGTGTATACAGTTATGAATTCCTCTTTCTGCCAGGTTGAGTATTGAAGCTTTTGATTCTTCAAAAGTATGTCCTCTATTGATATCTCTTAGTGTATTATCCTCACATGATTCAACACCAAGTTCCACCATAAGATATTGTTTTTCTGATACTTTTTGAAGATAGTCAAGAATTTGGTCAGAAAGACAGTCAGGTCGAGTAGCTAAAACTACACCAACAATTTCAGGGTTACTAATAGCAATTTCAATGATTTCCTTAATTTTCTCAATCGGGGCATAAGTATTTGTATATGCCTGGAAATAAGCGATAAACTTAATTGCAGAATATTTCTTTGAAAAAAATAAAATTCCTTCATTAAGTTGCTTTTCAATACTGTTTCCAAGATTGCAATAATCGGGTTTGAAAGTTTTATTATTACAATAGGTACAACCGCCTAATCCCTTTGTTCCATCGCGGTTTGGGCAAGTAAAGCCTGCATCGAGGGAAACTTTTTGTACTCTTCCGGAAAACAATTTTTTAAAGTAAGTTGAAAAGTCGTTATATCTTTTTGAATGTCCCCAACTATATGAAAAATCAGTGTTTTGCATGGCAGTAAAAATAGTCAAAGAAAGGTTAATATTTAAATTTTGATAAATTTTCAAATGATTATATTACTTTTGATTTCATAATATGATGAAGTTTTTTACTTTTAGAGTATTGGAAAAAGACTTAATATGCTAAGTGAAAAAGATATTGAACAATTAGAATTACAAGGGCTTTCAGTAGGAGACATTGAAATACAGTTAAACCATTTCAGACATGGTTTTTCTCCTATCAAGCTCATAAGTCCTGCCACAGAAGACAGTGGCATTAAGGTATTGTCTGAAGAAGAAGAAGATCGCCTTGTTTCTATATTTGAAAATTCTTTATCGACCGGTCTTG
>CAYUEI010000366.1:0-2856 GCA_964443445.1 uncultured Prolixibacteraceae bacterium
AATAATCGGCCAGGAAAAGGTTCTTGGCCTTAAAAGCATCGAGCGATTGCTGCTGAGCAGTTTCAATTACCTGATCAAGTTCTATCATTTTCGATTGAGCCAACAAAATAACCTTGTTTGAAAGCAATAAGAACAATAGTATTAAATAACGGGTATTCATCTGTTCAATTTGATTTGTTCATTTTTAATGTTCTTTAAATAATTTTGTACCGTTGCTGTCTGAACAGAATTTGATCTCGATAATATCTTATTATCCTTGTCCAAAAGAAAGAGATCATTATACTTGATGCTCAATTTCCTGTTCTTATTACTTAAGATACCAAGACTATCGTAAATTACACTATATTTGAAATTTACTCTTTCCAGATTGTAACTTAGGATATCACAATCAGATTTTAATGCAATAAAAACAGGGCAGATTGGGAATTCATGTAAACTGGAATTAAGAATGCCCTGTAATTCCAATAATTTCATTACACAAAGCGAACAATTACCATTAAACACATAGACCAATCGATAATCCTTATTTTGCGCTATTGAGTCAATATCCCAAGCATCTTCAAAGCATAAGCTACCTAAGTCTGCTTTCGTTTGATTATTCTGGGTACAACCCACATACAAAATGACAGACAACACCAAACCTATTTGAGTTATAACTGCTTTCATTACATTTGAAATTTGAGAATACATGGTATATCCTCAGTGTTAAGCCCATAGATGACCTTATGTTCCCAATCAACATCAAAGGATTTTACAGGAACATCAAGTTCAAATATTTTCAGTGGCTTACCATCCCAGTTAAACTGGATAATTGTATTATGATGTATTCCATCTTCACCAAATGTCTGTCCCGAATATAATGCAAGAATGTACTTCGAGTTTGAAGCAACGCACTCATAAGCTATACGGGTCTTATCCCGATAATGTGCCAGTGCTTGACCTCCACCTACTGAAATGATTTTATAATCTTCTTTAAAACAATCAGGGCCAAACACAACCTTTGTTAGTGCTTCATCCATATAAAACTCAACTTTATCTGTTAACCTGTCGAAAATTGCATAATGATTGGTCTTTTCGTTGTATGCAATCTGTCCTTTATAAATCTGAGGTAGCCACATTGCTTCTTCATGGTTGTCAAAAATCTTATAATCGCCAAAAGAGTTGACTTTAAAACCTTCATTATTTTGACTAACAATCCTTTCTTCAAGCCCTAAATAGGTTATACATGAATCATTCGTAAAAAGAACTTGTTCTTTATTAAAATTCAATTTCGCCTCACCTGATTCAATTATATTAAAAATACATCTTTCAAGATCGGGGATACTGCAAACAATATATCTTGCAGTAATAAAGTCGTAAAGTGTTATTGTCCTGAGCTTTTCGTTTTTACTAATACCCTGAACACTCAACAACTCCTGCGGCCCTTTGCCTTTCTCAATAAACTTACCTAAGATGTTGTTGTTTTTTAGGTCGTAAATAGAAAGTTGTTTATTATCAGGGGCATGACTGATATATAAAAAATTATTGTAGAACAGAACATCTAAAGGATTTAATATCTGGCTTATCGATATTGTCTCCGCTTTTAATGACATTTGCTCAATACTGTTCTTGTCAAAAACGAAAAGAATATTATCACTCTTCTCCTTACAACCTATAACAGACAATGTAATTATCAATAATATAAAATTAATCCTTATCATCTCATGAAATATTTTAAGCAGAATAACAGACCAAACCTGTCATTCTGCTTCATTGTTTTAATTTACTGTTTCAATTCCTTTAACGTTTGTACATGTAGTCCAAGTTGTACCTCCATCACAGCTAACAGAGCAAGTTGAATCTCCTGAACCACACATGCTACATCCAGAAGTGCCTCCTTCACCTTGAGCCATTGCTACTTTTATCAATGACTTCAGGTTGATTTGATTCCCAAATATTGAATCAATAGAAATGCTCAAGTTAAATATTACTAATAGAAACATTCCCGATATGGCAATTGTTAACTTTTTGTTTTTATTACTCATAATATCTTTTCTAATTATTTATATTATAAATTTATATTCTATTATTTTCTTATTTTGTTGATGTAAGGAGAACTACCAGAACTGAGATTTAATGTCGGCAAAACATTTTCTTTCCACAGTCCATATTTTGTCTATTTGAAAGGAAGTTGATATGTGTTTTTCTCCTTTCATTTTTTTGCACGATTCAAATAATAGTACAGCAACGGTATAATGTACAAGCTCACAAATGTTCCCACAATCATCCCCCCAATGTTGGCCAAGGCTAATGGATGTTGCAGGTCGGCACCAAGTCCGCCAACAAACAATACAGGGGCAATCCCAATAATGGTCACCAATGCGGTCATCAATATCGGCTTTAACCTTCGCTGCCCTGCAACCAATACTGAACGGAGCAACCCATACCCCTCCTTGCGTAATTGGTTGATGGTATCGATTTTCAATATCGAGTCGTTCACCACAATTCCTGCCATTACCACAATGCCTATCATCGACATTAGGTTTATGCCCGTCCCCCCCAATTTCAGGAAAAGGAAAACACCAAAGAAGTCGAGCGGAACTTCAATCAAGATAATAATTGGCAGTACCAAAGATTCGAATTGAGAAGCCAGGATAAAATATAGCAAGGCCAGCGATATCAAAAGGATAACGAACAACTCCTTTACCATCTTCTTGTTCGAAAAAAAGCGACCTGAAAATGAAACCTCAAAATGCCCATCGTTGCGAACAGCTGTTTTAATCAATTGCATGGCTTCTTTGGGTTCCAAATCGGGCAATTCCAACGGATAATATTCCCCCTCCTTACCTGCCACAATTGATTTCAGATCGCTGCCAA
>CAYUEI010000367.1:0-2846 GCA_964443445.1 uncultured Prolixibacteraceae bacterium
AAGAGCTGTTTAGAATGTTGAATGCGACTGAAATAACTGGCATCAGTCTTACCGAAAACTTTGCTATGTATCCAACAGCATCTGTCAGCGGATTATATTTTGCCCATCCTGAATCACATTACTTTGGTGTAGAAAAGATTGGTCGTGATCAGATTGAAGAATACTCAGTCCGCAAAGGAATGGCAATTGAAGAAGTTGAAAGGTTTCTGAATGCCGATTTAAACTATAGTACTTATAAGAAGTAACGAGGTGAAAGTATCTTCTGGTCTTTAATTACGAAGTCGTAGCTTATAAATATTTCGTGCGACCCGGTATTATAATACTTAAGCCGTGAATTGTTAAGGTCGTAAGAATAACCAATCTGGAGGTTTTTATTTATCTGCACTCTGCCATGAGCGGCAATAGCATCGCCAACACGATATGTAAGTCCGAACCATACACGGTCGTATAAGATAGCTGTAGCACTAACTTCAATAGATGCAGGTGAGCCGTTTACAAATCTTGTCATGGCACTTGCCTTCATACGCCAGAAAGGATCGTCGATAACGAAAATATATCCTGCTGTAAGAAAAAGGTGCCTTTCCTCCTTGCCTAAAATTAAATTTTCACTATCCTTAATAGTGTTTCTCAGCAGTTTGGGAACTGAAAGTCCGACATAAAAGTCATCAGTAAAGTAGAAAGCACCAATACCAAAATTAGGAAGAAAGACCTTATTGCGAGGGTCAGCGGCAATATAAGGATCGTGTTCGTACATCACCAGATTCATCAGGTTAATGTCGAAAAAGTTAAACCCTGCCTTTAAACCAAGGGCGAGTGTTCTTCCTTTTTTAAAGGAGAAATATTTTGAATAATCAACGTAAAGACCTACCTGGTGCGAAGGGCCTATTTGGTCGTCTAAAAGTGTAACTCCCAAACCAATATCATATTTGTTATAAGGAGCGTTAACAGAAATTGAGGTTGTCATAGGACTCCACTCCTGCCCTACCCATTGTTTACGGAAAATACCATTGACATTGGTGAGACCTTTGCTGCCGGCATAAGCAGGGTTAATAAGTCCGGGGTTGTTCATATATTGGGTAAACATAGGATCCTGCTGTGAGAATCCCCTTACAGAGATAAGCATCACCGCTAAAATCAAACAATATTTTACCAATTTCTCTTTCATCCCCTACCTTTCCAGATACAAGCCACCGGATTTAACCCGGTTTTTGGCATACTTTAAAATATAGTAATACACACCAACAGGTAATGGTTGTCCACCAATTTTGTATTTTGAATTTGACGTTCCATCCCAATCGTTAGCATAGTTGTTTCTTTCATAAACTTTGTTTCCCCATCTGTTGAAAACTATGAAATCGTTTGCAGGATACCTTTCCAGACCATCGATAATATACCTGTCGTTATAACCATCTTCGTTAGGGGTAAACACTTCAGGAGCAATGATAATGTCCTCTACAGAAACTACAACAAGTGCTGTATCGCAGAAATTATAAGTGTCGCAAACAACATAAATAAATGAATCCTGACCTATATAGTCAACATCAGGCTGATAATTTACAGCCCCTTCGTTGCTGTTAATATTTACGTAGCCATTTGCAGGATTTACAATAATGCTAAGAGTTGCAGGCACCATTGTTGATGAATCGTTTTCCATAACCGATATCCAGACAGGAATCTCAACGCTGGTAGTAGCACGGTCGTCAACAGCCTTCGATCTCCAGTCTTCAAGATAATCAGGAATACCATTTTCGTTCAGGTCGCCCGGTTCATCAATAGATGAAATGCCATCGTTATCATCATCATCATCAAGGAAGTTAGGCTTCCCGTCCATATCGGTATCGGTATCGCACAAATTGCCGGTACCAACAATGTCTTCGTTTATATCAAGGATGCCGTCGCTATCGCTGTCCAGTTCAGGGTTAATCTTCACGTTGATATATACAATCCCTTCATTTGAAGTTATTCCCGAAGTATTAGAAATGACATATGCGAATGAGTCAGTTCCAAAGAAACACTGATTTGGAATATATTTTATTTCGCCGGTTTTAATGTCGAAAGATAGTTCTCCGTTCTTTACCGGAGTAATTATTTTAATGCTTGAAGAATCGAGGAGACCCTTGCTATCGTAATCGTTGTAAACCACTTCAATGATACTGAGAGTGTTATGCCAAACATTGATAGTATCGTTAACAGCGACGACAACATCTTCGCTACAATCGGGAGCTTCAAGTCTTGAAATGGAAGTTTTGCTTCCGGGGATATCATTAAACTGAACATTCAAATCAACAACTGATGATGATTCGGGGATATCGGATATTGATTTTTCATTTACACCAGGCCATAATATACTTCCTGATATTGGTGCATCAGCAATTTCTTTCAAGAGTTTACCCTTTGAATCAGAAATTTTGATGTTTAAAGTTTTAAGAGTAAAGCCATCGGCAGTGGCATCCCATTTTATCCATGGTTCTCCATTTTGGCAGAAAGTAGATGCAACAAGTTTTCCGGGAGCTTCAACAGTGAATGGCCATGCTTTTCTGTTGGCACAACCGTTATCTGCGGTCATTGTGACCATGAGGTAGTAATTCCCTTCCTGCAGCCATCTCACCTGGACTTCGTTTTCACGACCTTCGCCCATGGTAATAAGTTCAGCCTGTTCGGGTTTTGCAGGAACAGAGTATCGGGTATCGGTGAAGACAGCCCATACGGTACTTAGTGTTCCGGGTTGTTTTGTAACCCTATAATCTTTAACAGAACCTAAAACAACGACGTGTCGCCCCTGACCTGCAACCTGAGTTACCGGCAGAAAAGCAAAAAATAATAAGAATAAAAAAATATAGTGAATC
>CAYUEI010000368.1:0-2843 GCA_964443445.1 uncultured Prolixibacteraceae bacterium
AAGTTTTTCTTTTGGTATAAGTCTGATAAAAGAAGAGAAATAGAAGCAGAATTATTGAAATTGGGTTTATTAAACAGAAAAGAAAATCAGAAAAAATAAATATTGTTTTATAGCTTTATGGAATAATTGATTCTTGAAAAACATGAACGACAAAAGCATAAAACTCATATCCTCACTAATATTATCAGGAGTATTTCTGGTAAGTTTTCTTTCCGGCTTAAAAGCTTCAACTCCGGGCGAGGGAATTTACGATGGGATAATTGAAAATCAAAAAATTATATTAGTCATTGATGAGTCTGATTCCTTATTACAAAAAGGATATTACATTCTTAATCAAGGAAAAAGTATTGAGGACACACATTCATTTATATTACAAAAATCAAAAAAGAAGGTTTTATTTCAATCTGACTTGTATTCAGGGGCAATAAAGGGAGAACTAACAGATTCGACAATAGAAGGGATATTTTCTTTTTACAACAGGCCTAAAAAGTTGTTGTTTTTTTATCAAAAGGGAAAGATAAAATTCAATAAAAGAGAAGAAACAATAATAACCCCTTCAAAAAGATACAAGGAAGAAATATTCAGCAATATTAATATTTCAAAAGACATAAAATACGGCAAGGCAGTAGGTTACTGGAATTCAAACCCATACAACAATGAGCCATATATTGAAGTAATTACCAAAAGCATTAGCAATACTTTAAAAGATCCTGACAGTCTGGACCTTAAACTGGATTTATACAGGCCTGTAAACGACCCTTTAGACAGGAGGCCATTAGTGTTGCTAATACATGGGGGAGCTTTTTATATAGGAACAAAACAATGTCCTACTATGAAAATACTTGCCACTACTCTGGCAAAAAGAGGATATACAGTAGCATCAATCGATTATCGGCTTGGATTTAAGTTAAGGGGCAGTGATATAGAAAGAAGTGGTTTCAGGGCAGTACAGGATGCACATGCAGCCTTGCGATTTTTATCACGTTACTCGCAGGTGTACGGAATAGATACGACCCAGGTATATGTAGGTGGAACAAGTGCGGGAGCAATAGCCTCGTTGAATTTAGCTTTTATGGTTAATGATGAAAGACCTAAGAGTGTTCAAAGTAAAAAGAAGAGCGAAGATCTGGGAAAGATTGAATCATCAGGCAACAATCTGCGTAATGGATTTAACCTCAAAGGAGTTGCAAATATGTGGGGAGCAGTTACAGATATCAATATAATTGATAAGGATGAAGTGATTCCTGTTCTTTCAATACACGGAACGGCAGATAATATAGTCCCTTATGATTATGATTATCCTTTTCAGGATGCACCATTGATAAACAGAATGTTAATGGACAAAATGTATGGATCAAAGGCAATACACGACAGGTTGAATACACTCGGCATAACAAGCAAGTTGGTTTCGTTTGAAGGCTTAAAGCATGAGCCTCAGACAGATAAATTTAACAACATGAATAATTTAATGGATACGATATCGAATAATGTTACCAATTTTTACTATCAACTAACTGCACCTTCAATATATGTACCTGAAAAACAACTTACAATTTCGAAGAATAGTTCATTAGTACCTATATATTCAGAAATCAGCAATGGAGAGCTTATTTATGCAGAAGTAACCGGAGGAATAAAATTGAATAGTGAACCTAAAGATTTATCAATAATTTGGTTTAAAAACAGTCCTATCAAAGAGTTGACCTTATATTCCAGAAACAAGTTTGATGCCTGGTCAATAAAATCATTTTTAATTAAAACTATATAAAAGCAAAAGGGCTGTTTTTAGATACAGCCCTTTTACTTTTATATAGTTTATTGTTGCGGAGCTTTCCACGGGAAATACTTATCTATACCCTTAATTACAAGAAAGAATACAAACATGAAAACAAATATTGCAACCATTGAAATACCTGTTACATAAAATGCAGAAGTTACATCCTTTGAGTGATCCCGTTTTACTTCGGTAACTGTAATAGAAGTTTTAGCCAAATCATTATTTTTCATCAGTTGAGCTGTATCAGCACTGACAACTTCGATATTATTTATTGAGTCTTGCATAATAACCTCCTTTTAAAAGAATAATGGGATTAAAGCTAAAATAAGACCACCGGCAACCACAGAGCCGATTTGTCCACCAACATTAACGCTAATAGCCGGCATAAGAAGGAAATTACGTTTATCTTCTTTTTGTCCCATAGCATGAACAACACGAGCTGACATAGGGAAAGCAGAAATACCGCAAGCCCCTATCATAGGATTAATCTTCTTTCCCTGAGGCAGAAAGAAATTCATAATTTTAGCACAAACAACACCACCAAAAGTATCGAATATAAAAGCCATAAGTCCAAGGCCGATAATTTTCACTGTATCGATAGTTACAAATCTTTCAGCAGTCATGGTAGAAGCGATAGTAATACCGAGCAAAATAGTTACGAGGCTTGCAAGTTCATTTTGAGCAGCGAGGTTGAGTTTATTAAGTACTCCACATTCTCTGATAAGGTTACCGAACATCAGAAATCCGATGAGGGCAAGAGAAACAGGAGCAATAAGACCGGCAATTACAGTAACAGAAATTGGGAATAAAATCAAAGCGACCTTAGACACTTTTTTATTATTGTCACCAATTTTATCCATTCTTATCAAACGCTCTTTTTTAGAAGTAAGAGCTCTGATTATAGGGGGTTGAATAATAGGGACAAGTGCCATATAAGAATAAGCTGCCACAGAAATTGGTCCCATAAGATTCTTTGCAAACAAGCTTGATACGAAGATAGAGGTTGGGCCGTCGGCTGCACCAATAATTCCGATAGAAGCAGCTTCTTTAAGATCATAACCCATAA
>CAYUEI010000369.1:0-2832 GCA_964443445.1 uncultured Prolixibacteraceae bacterium
AACAGCTGTTTTCACCTGAGAATAACAGCTTACTGCAATCAGTAAGATTACAAGAAAGGAATAAAATTTTTTCATTTTTATAATGTTTGGTATTATTTATTCTTGAAAAAGGTAGTACTTGCAAAATGATAGGAAATTTAGATTTCAATTTATTATTGAAAAATAAAAATATAGAAGGCAAAAAAGTAAAAATCGTTGAATTGCTTAAAGAAGATAATAAAAAATCTCCAGAATAGAAGTTCTTATTTTCAAATATCTTTCTCACTTTAGTCCGTCTCGTTTATGTTAAATTTGGTCAGTTTTTAGGTGGCACTAAGTGTACAACTTTTGATTTTATAAAGGAATCATTAAAAGTCTTTGTTTGTTAATTTTTAATGATTTGCTAATTGTAAAGGTATTTAAAAAAAAATAAATTTCAAAGTATTTTTTATTTTTTTCTTGAAGTCAACATTTGCAAAGGTTTTATTGGCGTTTCTATTTGTGATCAGCATATTTCCACCATAAAAAAGTAGCTAAATAGCCTAATGCTGATGTTGAAAATAAAATAATCAGACTAGTTGTTAAATGAATATTTCCTGAGGAAGAAGCCGGCATTGAAAATAATCCTGGTATCGACCATGGAAAGTAGGGTGAAAGTCCTACCAATCCCGTGAAATTTCCTAAAATCATGGTTAGAATAATAAATCCTACTGGCAATAATATTCCCCTGCTCCAGCTTGATAAAAATGCTACAGGAGTGCATAGTAATATTGTTAAGAACATTACTGTAAGGAAAATTTCCAGGTTTTCGCTGAATATAGCTCCTGACCAATCCGATATTCCAACTATCTTTCCCATTAGTAGTGATAATATAAAGAACACAACAGAAAGGATTACTGACCATATTGCTGCTGTAATTAGTTTTGCAGTAACAATATAACCTCTGCTTACAGGTAAAGCTAAAACGTCTTTTAATGTTTTATCTGAATATTCTCTTCCGAAAATCCAGCTGGTAATAAATCCAAAGCCTATTAATCCTATTGCCGAAAGGAACATATTAATCATACCAAAGAAATTGCTCCAAACAGGTTCTCCTAATTTCATCATTTCAGCTTTTTCGCCAATCATACCAAGTTTTGCTGCTATCTCAGGATACTTTTGTACAAATATCATTAACGCTAATACCAGTGGTATGAAGCAAAAGAATATTACTGAAATCCAGAATACTTTTGATTTTCTTACCTTCAATATTTCAACCCACAATGCTGCATATAAGTTTTTCATGATCTTGCTCCTTTCATTCTTATTGTTCTTAAAAAATAAGATTCCAAATCTTCCTCTTCGACCTTTATCAGGGTAGGAGGGACTCCATTCTTCACCATCATTTCTGATATTTCATCCGGATGCTTAATAGCATGTTCATCAAGTATTGAAATATGACCTTCTTCCGTAATTTCAGTCCTGAGATTCTTTTCTTTAAAGATTTTCAAGGCTAATTCTTTGTTGATTGAATCTGTAAGGAGCCTCTTTGTTCTTAACTTTTCAAGATGAGCAGTATCATTTTCCTGAATAAGAAATCCATCGTTTATTATACCAATGCGGTTTGCAATCTTTGATATTTCACCAAGTATATGACTTGAAATAAAAATTGTCACTCCTTTGTTTAGAGAAAGGTCAAGCAACAATTCCCTAATTTCAACTATGCCGGCAGGGTCAAGCGAATTTGAAGGTTCATCAAGTATTAGTATCTCAGGATTGTGTATAAGTGCTTTTGCAAGTCCCAGACGCTGTGAATTACCCTGAGAAAGATTTTTGGCCTTTCTTTCAGCATACTCTGTCAGCTTAAGCATTTCTATTATTGAATCGACAGCTTTACAGTCTTTTATGCTTCTTAATTTAGCAGTTATCTGAAGGTTTTCTCTGACTGTCAGCTCCGGATATGAATAAGGAACTTCAACTATATGTCCTGTATCTGCCCATATTTTATCTCTTCCGGGAATTATTTTTCTGCCTTTGATATATGCACTTCCCGATGTTGGCCATATCATTCCAAGTAACATCCTGATTGTGGTGGTCTTTCCTGCTCCGTTTAATCCCAGAAAACCATATATTTCACCTTTGTTAATGCTTATGGAAAGATCTTTGACTGCCTTGACCTGTCCGAAATGCTTGGTCAAATTCTTTGTTAGAATGATTTCTTTCATTAGTGGGTTATTATTAGTGGTTAGGGTTAGGGTTATGGTTTTGGTCTGAATCTCATTTTACCCGACCATTCGCTGATGTCTAACCTGATTATTTCTGTTTTGTTGTTTGACTTTTCAGCATACACTTTTCCTTCATCCATGTAACCTGAAGAGTATTTTTTTACCAGGAGCAGTAATGCTTTCATTCTTTCTTCTTCATTGCAGATTATTTTTGCTTCTCCGGATAGTATAATACTTTCATATTCTGTTGAAAACTTCTCTGGCATTACATTTGTTTTGCCAACAACACACAATGAAATGTTATTGTTTTTTTCAATAAAAATCAATTTCTTTCCTTCACGGGCTGCATGGATGTAAACTGAATTTTCACCATCCCAGACATAACTAATTGGTATTCCGTACGGATTTCCTTCTTCTGATATCATCGAAAGTACGCCGAATTCACCATTTTTAAGCAGTTCAACAGCCGATATTACATCCATCTGCCTGTCTTGTCTTCTCAATTTGTCGTTGTTGTATATCATTGTCAGTAGGTTGGTTTAAATAATATAAGTAAATATACTGCTGTTGAATTTTAATAATTATCGATTTAAGCTTATTTTACTTTAAAAATAACATTAGGTTTAAAATGTTTATTTATTTTTAGGCA
>CAYUEI010000370.1:0-2806 GCA_964443445.1 uncultured Prolixibacteraceae bacterium
GCATAATCAGGATTCTCGACAATTGCACTTTTATCCCCATCACAAAATGAACCATTAGTTGTGATATGGGCATCCATCCAGCTGCCTGATTGAGCATGAAACCCCGGAAGAAAGCGGATCGATTTACCTGCTATAATCGTCGTATTTGAATTATCGACAAGGACTACTGATGTTTCCCCACCTGCAATAGTTATGTTGTTATAGGCGTTAAAACAGGCTATTTCTTTGCTATTTATTGTCGCATTTGTTAAATCCAATTCTTTGGGAATGGTATTGTCGGGCATTTCAACAATATTACCGAATTCCATCCATTGATTAGCTACTTCATAAAGAGCTGAAGTGCCAAAAGGTACGTTTAAGATGCAAGTTGCTTTGTCTACCCCTTCAAAAACACCCCAAGAACTGCTTAAATCGAGTGGCGTTAAACTTAAAACAGTTATTGAAGTCAAATTTTGACAATCAATAAAAGCATTGTTTCCAATAAAGGTTACACTCGAAGGAATCTCAACTGAAGTAAGACCAACACAGTTGTAGAATGCAATGTTGCCTAGAGTAAAAACAGAAGTTGGAATTTTATACTCTCCTGTTTTTGAAACAGGACATGCCAGTAAAATTGTCTTTTCTTTGTTGAATAGTACTCCGTCAAGGCTCGAATAATTAACATTTCGGTCGTCTACATTGATGTTTGCACTACAATTGGAAAAAGAATTATCCTTAATTGAAACTACAGTTGAAGGTATTTCAATAAAAGGCAGACTTGTACAGTCACTAAAAGCATCGTTTTGTATTGCAGCTGTTCCCTCGGGAATGTCTACTAAAATTAAATTTTTGCAATTATAAAAAACAGATCCATCAATAAAAATTGTGGTAGAAGGCAATATTACAGACTTTATTTTTTGGTTATTGTAGAATGCACCAAAAGGAACATCGTTCGCATAATAGATTCGGGAATTGCTATCCCATGGATAACTACCTTCTGTCCCGGTATAAGCAACAATCGTTGCCTTGCTCAGATCTATATCTGTCAGCATCGGCATATTGTCCCTCATGGTCTTGAAATCTCGCGCATCTATTGTGCCTGTAAGAACGAGTTCAGCAAGGTCAGAAAGATGTTCTGTAAGCAATGTTTTTAAATCTCCTGCAGTAACTTCTACTACCCCGCTTTGTGTTACTTCAATCAAAATATTGTTAAATCCCTCTTGATTAATTACAACATTTGCAGTTCTAAATCCTCCAGTATTTTCCAAAACAGTTAAGGCTATAGAATCGCTGCCTGAATTTCCTTTGGGTTCAATAGTGAACCAATCCTGATCTGAGTTTGCCGTCCATGCCACGCTAGAAGCAACATATATATATTTGGTACTTTCATTTGGTCCAAAACCTACAAAATTTGGTGAAACAATAAGTTCCGGAATTTCAACAATTTTGGTAAAATCCATCCACTGATTGGCAGCTTTATAAAGTGTTGAAGTGCCAAAAGGTACGTTTAATATGCAATTTGTTTTGTCAACCCCATAAAATACATTGTAATAATTGCTTATGTCAAGTGGTGTTGGATTTAAAACAGTTATTGAAGTCAAATTACTACAAGCAGAAAAAGCTTGGTCTCCAACAATGGTTACACTCGAAGGAATCGTAACAGATGTCAGCTGATTGCAATTATAAAATGCTTTGTAATCAATTTTGTATACAATCGAAGGCATCACCACTGAAGTAAGTCCATTACAGAATTTGAAAGCCTCATAACCGATTGTTAGTATAGTTGATGGAATTTCATATACTCCTGTTTTTGAATAAGGACATGCAAGTAATATCGTCTTTTCTTTGTTGAAAAGCACTCCATCATAACTCGAAAAATTTGTACTGTTAATGTCTACAATGATATTTGCACTACACTTTATAAAAGGATTTTCCTTGATGGTAGTTACAGTTGAAGGTATATTAATTATAGGCAAACTTATGCAAGATTTAAAAGCTGAGTAACCAATTGTTTCTGTTCCCTCTGGTATGCTTACCAAAACCAAACCGCCACAACTTTCAAATGCATAATTTCCAATTTCAGTAATAGTAGCAGGCAAGATTACTGTCTTTATTGTTTTGTTGTAGAAAAAAGCATAATTAGGAACTTCGCTTGACAAATAGATAGGAGAAATGCTTTCACCAGGATATGTACCCTCATTACCTGCATAAGCAACAACAGTTGCCCCGCTCAAATCAATATCTGTCAGCAGCGGCATATCATCCCTCATGGTCTTAAAATCCCGGGCATCTATTGTGCCAGTGATGGTTAGGCTGGTTATTGTACTTTTTTCATTTGTACTTAAAGTGGTCGATAACAATCCAGCTGTACAGTTAAGAGACTTAAGTACTTGGGCATTTACCAATAGGTTTACGCACAAGAAAAGGAGGATAATTGCTGTTTTTTTCATAGTTGGAAATATTGCCTTGTTAGTTTTTTATCCGCCTTTATTAAACCAAAAACAACATATAGTCTGAAAAGAAATAAATCAGGCTTCAAGTATAGATAATATTTTCAATAGGAATAAAATGACTATCGGAAATGTTATCTTCTCAAGTCGTATTAGTTTTGTTATAATTTTGAAAAGTATTATTAATTAAATCAAAATTAGATTATTAAAATTTAAAATAAAAGCATATAGAGGTTTTTTATTCTTAAATTTAAATTTAAAACGCGCCGTTAATCTTGTGTTTTCCACAATTTCAACGGCGCGCTTCTTATTCTACAGTTTTTGCTCCTTATTATCTCACAATCATCTTTTTAGTGAACTGTTCCTTTCCATCTGTA
>CAYUEI010000371.1:0-2801 GCA_964443445.1 uncultured Prolixibacteraceae bacterium
CATTGGTCGGTGAGGTGGCCCACATTCTCAGAAATGTTACGAATGTGATTGGATTTTTAGGAGACACAAAGGGCGGGGAACCGGTACCTATGCGTCAATCAGAGGTCAATCGCATACTTGGGAAGGTGGATGAACTCTCAGCAAGCGATGAAGAACTTACGATTCCATTTGTAGTAGGTGAAACAATTAAAGTGATCGATGGGCCATTCAATGGATTCAACGGAATTATCGAAGAGGTAAATGAAGAAAAGAAGAAATTGAAAGTAATGGTTAAAATATTCGGTCGTAAGACACCTTTGGAACTTGGATTTATGCAAGTCGAAAAGGAGTAAAACAACAAAAATTAATATTTTGTTATGGCTAAAGAAATTGCTGGAATTATTAAACTCCAAATTAAAGGTGGTGCGGCAAATCCATCACCTCCGGTTGGACCAGCATTGGGGTCAAAAGGTGTAAACATTATGCAGTTCTGTAAGCAATTCAATGCCCGCACGCAAGAGTTGGCAGGGAAAGTGCTTCCGGTAGTCATAACTGTTTTTGCAGACAAGTCGTTTGACTTTATTGTAAAACAACCACCTGTGGCTATTCAAGTTCTCGAAACAGCTAAAGTAAAAAGTGGTTCTGCTGAACCTCATGTTAAGAAAGTGGGTTCTATTTCCTGGAAACAGGTTGAAGAAATTGCACAGATTAAGATGTCGGACTTAAACTGCTTTACTTTAGAATCTGCAATGAGAATGGTTGCTGGTACTGCCCGTAGTATGGGGATTACTATCACAGGTGATTCTCCATTTAATTAACTTTTAAATATTGGTTAAAATGGCTAGAATTACTAAAAATAGAAAACTTGCTTTAGAGAAACTTGAGGCGGGGAAACTATATACGCTTACTGAAGCTTCAAAATTAGTTAAGGAAATATCCACAACTAAGTTTGATTCTTCTGTCGATATTGACGTGCGTTTAGGAGTTGACCCCCGTAAAGCCAACCAAATGGTTCGTGGCGTTGTTTCATTGCCACATGGTACTGGAAAAGAAGTTAGAGTACTAGCCTTGGTAACTCCTGACAAAGAACAGGAAGCTAAAGAGGCAGGAGCTGATTTCGTAGGATTAGACGAATATCTTGAAAAGATCAAAGGAGGATGGACTGATGTTGATGTCATTATTACAATGCCACCAATTATGGGTAAATTAGGTCCTTTAGGTCGTATTCTTGGTCCTCGTGGTTTAATGCCAAATCCTAAAAGCGGTACTGTAACAATGGAAGTTGGTAAATCCATAAAGGAAATCAAGCAAGGAAAGATTGATTTTAAGGTTGATAAATATGGTATTGTACATACATCAGTTGGAAAGGTTTCATTTGAACCCGAAAAACTTATAGACAATATTAAAGAATTTATTGGCACTATTGTAAAACTGAAACCATCGGCAGCAAAAGGTACTTATATTAAGAGTATTTACTTATCAAGTACAATGAGCCCGGGGATTCAAGTAGAACCGAAAACTGCACAGGATTAATTTTGAATCATGAAGAGATCAGAAAAACAAACAATTATCGATAACCTCACGCAGGAGATCAATTCATACAATCATTTTTACCTGGCAGACATTTCAAATTTGAATGCATCTTCGACTAGTGATTTACGTCGGGCATGTTTTCAAAAGGAAGTAAAACTGATTGTAGTTAAGAATACACTATTAAAAAGAGCAATTGAAGCTTCAAATAAGGAAGCATCAGAGCTCTTTAACGTTCTGGAAGGTAACACATCATTGATGTTCAGCGATTCAGGTAATGTACCTGCAAGGTTAATTCAGGATTTTCGCAAGAAAAACAAAAGTCTGAATAGACCGTTATTAAAAGCTGCTTATGTTGAGGAGTCAGTCTATGTAGGAGAGAATCAGCTTGAAGTTCTTGCTAATCTCAAATCAAAGAACGAACTCATCGGCGAAGTTATCGGCCTTCTTCAATCACCGGCGAAGAATGTTATTTCTGCTTTACAAGGAGGCGGAGGACAAAAGATTGTCGGGATTCTCAAAACTTTATCAGAAAAAAAGTAATAAATATTTTATAACATTTTAAATCGTTGTTACAATGGCAGATTTAAAAAAACTTGCAGAAGAATTAGTAAACCTTACTGTTAAGGAAGTAAACGAATTAGCAGGAATTTTAAAAAGTGAATATGGTATTGAACCAGCTGCAGCAGCAGTTGCAGTCGCTGGCCCTGCTGCCAGTGCAGAACCTGCAGAAGAAGCAGTTCAAACTGAGTTTGATGTAATTCTTACATCAGCCGGTCAGTCAAAATTAGCAATTGTAAAATTAGTTAAAGAACTCACAGGTCTTGGTCTTAAAGAGGCTAAAGAAGTAGTTGATGCTGCTCCAAAGGCGATCAAGGAAAAAGTTTCTAAAGAAGAGGCTGAGGCTCTTAAAGCACAATTAATTGAAGCAGGAGCTGAAGTTGAACTTAAATAAGGTCTACAACCCAAATGGGTTGCAATGGTTTAGTCCCGATGTATATCGGGATTAAGCCTTTTTGTGTTTTATATTTTAAGTTCAATAAATATATCATATAAATGTCTTTGAATACTGTAAATCAAAGAATTAGTTTTTCAACAACGAAAAACACATTCGAATATCCCGATTTTCTTGAAATTCAAATAAAATCTTTCATTGAGTTTTTCCAGTTAGGGTCAACTCCTGAAATGAGAAAAGAAGAGGGATTATATAAAGTTTTTATAGAAAACTTTCCAATATCTGATACGCGTAATAACTTCGTACTTGAATTTATTGATTATTATATTGATCCTCC
>CAYUEI010000372.1:0-2784 GCA_964443445.1 uncultured Prolixibacteraceae bacterium
CCGGGTAATGATTTTACAGCTCCCTTAAATTCAAGATTCAATAGTATTGAACTTACTGTTCCTACAGGTATTGAAAGTTCAGACGAGATTGCACTTGAAGAAATTGTTTCCTCTCTTTTTATTATTGAATACACTTTTTCTTCTTCCTCTGTAAAATCAGTGAAGAGTATTTGTTGAATTGCCTTTTTTGGATTGATATCCCATCCCATAATATTAATCAGATCTTCTGCCGATTCTATCATGCCTGCTTTATTTCTTTTAATCAATTCATTACACCCTTTGGAATATTTATCCGAACATCTTCCCGGAAATGCAAAAACATCCCGGTTGTAGGATGAAGCTATATCTGCTGTTACAAGCGCCCCTCCTTTTATTGCTGACTCTACTACAATGGTACAATCAGACAAACCGGCTACTATCCTGTTCCTCCTGGGAAAATTACCCGGATCTATTTTAGTATTTGAAGTAAAGTCAGTCAGAAGCCCTCCTCCGCTTGCTACCATCTCTTTTGCTGTATTTATATGTGCAGATGGATACATCTTATCAAGCCCGTGCCCTATTACTCCTGCCGTGGAAATATTATTCTTCAGACATGTTCGATGGGCTATTATGTCGATTCCAAAAGCTAAACCGCTAACTATCATTACTCCCGGAACTGCCCGCGCCAGCCCGGTAATTAATTCTTCTGTAAGTCCACGCCCGTAATCTGTTGAATTTCTTGTTCCTACAACGCTTACTATCCTCGGATTATCAAGGTCCATTTCTCCTTTCTGAAATATTATTACAGGCGAATCTTCACATTGTGTAAGCCTCTTTGGATAATTCTTATCTAAATAGAAATAAGAGATAATGTTATGCTTGCTTATAAACTCTTCTTCGCTTTCTGCTTTTTTTAATGCCAGAGGCCTGTTTTCTATTATTTTCTCTGCCATGGTTTTCCCAATACCCGGAATCGAGGATATTGACCTGGAAGGTGCATCAAATACAGCTTCTACACTACCCAGATACGAAACCAGTTTACGTGAATTGATAGACCCTATCCCCGGGATTAGGGAAAGGGCGATTTTGTGTTTGAGGGATGTCATGTTGTTTTTATTTTTTAACTATCTATTATTTTTTTAAGAACATGAAATATTTGCGCTAATTCCTTCTTGTTTAGCAGCGTAACGCTCACAGGAGGATAATCTGCCAAACCATATTTTGATACCATTGATATTATAAGTTCTTTCTTCATTCCCCACAATTTTTTCTTAACTTCGTATCCCCTTAGCTGATTCAGAGGCACTTCTATGGTATTGTAGCTTCTCATAGTTGAGGCAACTGAATAGTAATTTATCTTTATTTCTTTTTCGGTAACCAGCATCTCAAAAAATGAGGGCTTTATATACCCGAAAAAATAAAAATAAATGATGGTAATGATTGAATCAATAACTAAAGGGACATACCAGCTCTTGGCTAGAAATAAAAATCCTAAACCTACCAAAATCACCCCGCTGACTATATACACGACAAAGGAATTTGTAGATTTAGCCTTATTATTGAACTGAAAGATAAATTTCGTATTGTCTGTTGCTGCCATTTTAAAATATGTTTCAACAAAGTAACAAATTGTTATAATTTTACAGTCATAAAAATAAATTGAAAAAATGAGTTTTCCTAAGTTTGTTAATGATATAAGAGTAACCAATTTAGTAGAAAAAGAATTAGGTGAAATTGTTAACGGATACCCTTCCGGTAAAGTTTTCATTGTTTGCGATGAAAATACAAAAAGGAATTGTTTGCCTGAACTACTCGGTATACCTTCCCTTTCTTCAGTTCCCGTTCTTGAAACTCAAAGCGGTGAAGAAAATAAAAGCATCGATTCAGTTATTAAAGTCTGGAATTTCCTGGAAGAAAACGGTGCCGACAGAAAATCTCTTCTGATAAACCTTGGAGGCGGTATGCTTAGCGACCTTTGTGGTTTTGCTGCATCATGTTTTAAACGTGGAATGCACTTTGTAAATATCCCTACAACCCTCCTTTCTCAGGTTGACGCTTCTGTTGGCGGTAAAACCGGTATTAATTTCAATGGACTGAAAAATGAAATAGGGGTTTTCAATCAGCCCCAAACTGTTATTATTGCTTCTAAGTTTCTGAAAACTATCAACAAGGATAATATTCTTTCAGGTTATGCCGAAATGCTGAAACATGGCCTGATATTCAACAAGTCTCATTGGAACGATCTTCTGAAGTTTAACATTGAATCTATTGATTTTGAATTGCTGAACTCTCTTATTGCTGATTCAGTTTCTGTGAAAGAGTTTTTTGTTGTCAATGACCCTACTGAAAAAAATATCCGCAAAGCTTTAAACTTCGGACACACTGCCGGCCATGCTTTTGAAAGCCTCGCCCTGCATCAGGGACGACCTGTCCTTCACGGCTTTGCTGTTGCATACGGTCTGATTGCTGAGCTTTATCTTTCACACAAAAAGCTGAATTTCCCATTGGAAGATGTTGTTGAGATTTCTAAATGGATTATCTCGAAGTACGGGAAGTTTGAACTTAGTGATTCTGATTTCGAAGAAGCATATCTTCTTATGACTAAGGATAAAAAGAATGAAAACGGAAGAATAAATTTCACCCTTATTCCTGAAATAGGAAAGTTTGAAATTAATATCAATTGCGAAAAGGAATTGGTATATAATGCGTTGTATTTTTATAAGAATATTTAATCTTATTTTTTGAATAAATTATTTTAAGTGTTATTAATCACGATTATAAACGATGGAATATTGCGTAAAATCA
>CAYUEI010000373.1:0-2778 GCA_964443445.1 uncultured Prolixibacteraceae bacterium
AAGGGATGTTGCTCCTATCGTAATAGTCACGATAGTAATATCTTGGATAATGTGATACGTAATACTGATGATGCATCCATGGTTGATATGTACTTTGATTCACAACAACTACAAAACATTCATCAAGATAAAAGTCTGAATAATAAGAAGGTAATACTGATGAATAAGCCCAATGCCCATTATGCAGATAAATGAATTCTCTGGTTGATAAATCGTAGTAGGTTTCAATATCAGGCAAATAGTAATATCTTATTCCTGAATAATAATCAGGTGCCCAATACGGGTTTTCGTAACTTTCGCTTACAGGATAGGTACTGTAATCATAAACCGTACATCTGCTGAATAATAATCCAAAAAGTACGATGGCCGATATTTGCATTAACTTTTTCATAGTAGTAATTTTTAGTTATAAGATGAAAAGCAATATCTGTACCAAAAGTTAAAAATATAATATGCTATTTTCTATCTGCCTGTATTTCACCTATCACAGCTTTTAATCCTTCTTTGTATGAAGGGTAAACAGGCGTCCATCCCAAAATCCTTTTTGCCTTTTCATTCGATACTTTACAGTTCATCTGAATAATGCTTAAAAATTCTTTTCCGATCACAAGTTTAAGAATGAATAAAGGCACATGTCCCGGTTTCTTTTTACCCAATATTTCAGCCATATAAGTAACAAAATCTGCTTGAGTAACAGGAGTATCGTCGCAAATCAAAAACTTCTCGCCCCAGGGTTGTTTTTCAATGGTCTTAATAATTGCTGAAGCAATATCTCCGGCATAAATATTTGGAATGCAGTTATCTCCCTTTCCAATTATACCTCCTCTTCCCTTTTCCATCATATTATATTGAAACAGAAACATTCCCCCATTGCCATAAATCTTTCCATACATAAGCTGGGCAGCTTTAGGCTTGCCTGTTTTAAAAGCTTCACTCACCATCAAATCAGTGTCGGCACCAATTTCAACGAGTCCTTCCCGTAAAATTGGCCATGTTTCATCAGCCAACTGGTCGCCTGTTGTTTTAAAACTTGTCCCCCCAGGCAATATTATTGGTATATCATACTTTACAGCCAGATCCATTGAATTTCTGAAGAAGGCATTTGTGTCTTCCCGTAATCCGGCCTTTTTCTTTTGGGTCATCCTTTTTCCGGGAACAACCTGTGGCATAGCCAGTAGCACAATCATATCAAGCTTTTCCGGTAAGACTGAAACAAAAGTTTCCGGAGTTCTGATATCACCAACGATTGGCACTATACCTGATTTCTCCAGTTTCTTAGTTTTACTTTCTGAGCGGGTTAATGCATAAACTTCATCACCCCTTTTGATTAGTTCCGGCAACAAGTAGCTGCCTACCAGTCCGGTACCTCCAATTACAAAAATTTTCATCATTTAAGTTTTTTTAATTTTTTAATCATAACAGAAGATTTATCCGTCAGCTCAAAATCAATAAACCCAAACTTCTTATATAGCGAATACGCAAAATTTACTGTATCAACACTCAATGAAACCTTCTCATAACCAAGCTCTTTAAGCTTTTCAATCATTGCTTCAAGCAATTGAACCCCCACTCCGTTGTTTCTGTATTTTTCATCAACAGCCATGCTTATTTCCGGAGTGCTTTCATCAACCCAGCCATAACCTTTAGCGTCAGAAGAAAATATCCTTGACCATATTGCACCAATCAGGACACCCTCTGATTCAGCAACAAGGCAATGATCATCATTCCTTCCAAAGTCCTTAATGTAATGATGTAATTCCTGATTGAAAATAATTTCTTTGGGCAGTTTCCTGATTCCTTCCGGAATAAAGATAGCCTGATAAAGCATTTCATCGAGAAAGCAAATTTCTGAATCACAAATTTCTCTTATAACAATTTGCATTTTAATGTTTTTCATAATCAGGTCTGGAGGATAAATAATTAATTAGCTTTTTCATAATAAACCGAAATGTCATCACTTTCAAGTCTGTTTTTTAGCCAATCTGCAATTTTATTTTTCTCTGAAGTATATAAATTCTTATTACCTAGTCCAAAGATTATAATCTTTTTATCATCAAAAACATCTGACTTTGAATCATAGGCACTTGTCTCTGCAAATCCACAGCTCACAATCTGAGGATAAATTGCTTTTATTTCCTTTAATAACGTCTGACCAAGTCGCTTAGTGTCATTAATGCTGTCAAGTTGCTTTTCTTTTCCCCTTAATTGAATCGAAATCTTGTTTAATTCATCTTTAAGCAACATAATCTCTGAAGTTTTTTCATCCAGATCATCAATAGTGATTCCTTGTTTTATATCGATTGTTGCCCCATTTAGTTTGAAATCCAAAGATTTATTTACTATTTCATTTCGTTGTTCATCCAGCATCGGAAGTCCGCCATAGATTAAAGTAATAGTTTTGCTGTTATTTTCTATTTTACTATCAAGCAAATAGTTTCCTTCAATGTAATTCACATTGGAAATATATCTGTTAGCCCTGTCAGTGAAGTTTTCTTTTTGAACAAGCAAATACCCGAAATAAATACTTGGTAATAGAATCAAGCTGATAACAATAGAAATAATCCTGTTGATTCTTTTCTTTTCCCTTACGGGCAAATTTGTCCTGATAGGAAATTTTAATAATTGGGTTATTACTACAGAAGAAATTGCAATAAAAACCGTATTAATTGTAAAAAGGAAAATTGCACCAAAAAAGAATGACATTTGACCGGTTGCAAGCCCGTAGCCTGCAGTACATAAAGGGGGCATAAGAGCAGTAGCAATAGCCACACCCGGAAT
>CAYUEI010000374.1:0-2724 GCA_964443445.1 uncultured Prolixibacteraceae bacterium
GATTACTTGCTGCAGGTAACTTTGATAAAGCACTTAAAATTGTTAAACAAAATATTGCCCTTCCCTCTGTACTTGGATATATTTGCCCAGCTCCGTGTGAAGGTGCATGCCGTCGAAAACCAATCGACGGAGCAGTTTCTATCTGCCTTTTAAAACGTTTTTCAGGTGAAAAGGGAGAATATAATGAACAACCTTCACCTACTACCGGATTCAATGTTGCAATAATTGGCAGCGGACCTGCAGGCCTGTCTGCCGCTTATTACCTTCAAAATAAGGGTATTCAGGCAAAGATTTACGATCAGGCTCCTGTTGCCGGTGGAATGATACGGATTAATATTGACGAAGGGAAACTTTCCGCTGAAGTCCTTGAACATGAAATATCAGTAATAAAAAACCTTGGTGTTAATTTTATCCTCAACAGTAAGATTGACAAACAATTGTTTGAAAAACTACTTACTGAAAATGATGCTGTTATTATTGCTTCAGGAACCATTACTGACGAGCAAAAAGATTGGGGAATAAGTTTCAACGATAAAGGTTTTATCGCCACCGATACTTACCAAACCAATAATAAAAAGGTGTTCGCTGTTGGCAATGCACTCCGCTCTTCAAAACTTGCAATACGATCGCTAGCTCAGGGAAAGGAAGCAGCAGCTTCAATAATTCAGATATTCAACAATCTGGCAGTAGTTGGCCAACCTTTAAAGTTTAATTCTAAATTCACTAAGCTTGTTATTCCTGAATATGCTCAATACTTAAAAGAATCTACTGACCTTAAAAGAAGTGAACCGGAAAATGGATTTATAAAGGGCTTTACTGAAGAAGAAGTAAAAAATGAAGCTTCGCGTTGTATGCATTGCGACTGCAGAAAAGCTGAAAATTGTATGCTAAGAGATTATTCCGAAATTTATAATGTCCAACAAAAACATTACTACTATGATGAAAGAAAACCCGTTAGAAAAATCTTTCATGATGTAATTATATATGAACCTGAAAAATGTATCAAATGTGGTATATGTGTAAGGATGACTGAAAAATATAAGGAAAAATATGGCATGACTTATATCGGAAGAGGTTTTGATGTTGAAATTGGAATTCCCTTTAATGAATCTATCAACAGAGGATTAAGTGAAATTGCCGAAAAAGTTGCAGATTATTGTCCAACTGGTGCGTTATCCAGAAAATAAAATTAAGCTGAAGTATATGGAATTGTAAAGTAAAAAGTACTGCCCTTTCCTACTTCTGATTCAACCCATATTTTGCCTTTCATTACTTCTAAATATGCTTTTGAAATAGAAAGCCCAAGTCCTGATCCTTCTTGCGTTCGTGTAGTATATTGATCTGCCTGTACAAAACGCTTAAAAATATCATCCATCTTTTCTGAAGGAATGCCCAAACCTGTATCTTTAACAAAAAACAATAATTCATTCCCTTCTTTGTTTACTCCAAAAACAATACTACCTTGTTTTGTATATTTAAAAGCATTATTCAGTAAATTAGAAATAACACTATCAAGTTTATTTTTGTCAGTATTAAACACCAGGGAATCAAGCTGAACATTTATCTCAAGATTAAGATCCAACTTTTGAGATTCAGATTTATGCTTGAAGAAATTATAATGATAATTCATTAATTGCTTGAGGTCAACTACTGAATACATTATTTCAAGTTGACCTGACTCAATTCTTGCAAGTTCCACAATATCATTGATTGTATCTAACAATCTTTGCCCGCTTTTGGTCATTATATCAAGGTAAATTTCTTTTTGCCCTTCTTCCAGATCCGGTTCTGTAAGTAACTCCAGAAAACCAAGTATCCCATTCATAGGAGTCCGGATCTCATGACTTACATTTGCAAGAAAAGCCGTTTTAAGCCTGTCACTTTCCTCAGCTTTTTCCTTCGCCTTTATCAAATCCCTTATCATTTGAGATCTTTGGATTTCCATCAATTTTCTTTCAGTAAAATCATGACTGAATCCTACAAGCCCTATTATCTCACCTTTATCATTTGATAAAGGAATCTTTGATATTAATCGCCAGCGGAGGTTGCCATGTTCATCAAAATACTCATTCTCTTTGTTGATTATTTTCTGACCACTATTAATTACCAGCATGTCTTCATCAAATCCGGCTTGCTCATAATCCAAATTAAATATTTCTCTATCCGTCTTCCCAATAACATCTTCTTCTTGTTTTTGGTGCATCATCTTCAAGTCAACTGAATTTGCAATCAGCTTTCGCCCTTCTTTATCCTTCACATAGATTGCATCTGGCAGATTGTCAATCAAAGTCCTTAACAACAATTTCTCTTGCCTGATTTGCTCTTCAGATTTTTTCCTGTCAGATATATCTCGGGCAATGCTCAATATTGCTTTTTTACCATGATAATTAACAATTGAAGAATACACCTCTACCGGAACCTTTTTCCCATCTTTACATTTATGAGTTGTTTCAAAAATCTGCAAAAAATCTTCCGGCATCGAAGCTGCCATTACGGCTATCTCTTCCTTCTTAAGTGAGCTGTCAACACCCGTCAATCCAATTTCCAAAAGTTCTTCTTTCGTATAGCCTAAAACCATTTCTGCTGTTTTATTAACATCAACCAGATGCCCGTTGAAATCAATAACCCAAACAGTTTCATTCATTCCGTCAATAAGCTCTTTGTATTTATTCTCACTTTCCCTTAACCTCTCTTCGTTAATTTTCTGATCAGCAATAACCCAGG
>CAYUEI010000375.1:0-2719 GCA_964443445.1 uncultured Prolixibacteraceae bacterium
AAGGGATGTTGCTCCTATCGTAATAGTCACGATAGTAATATCTTGGATAATGTGACACATAATACTGATGGTGCATCCATGGCTGAGATGTATTATAACTTACAACTACAACATAGCAGTCATCAAGATAAAAATCAGAATAATACGAAGGCAAAACAGGTGAATAATCCCAATGCCCGTTTTGCAGATAGATAAATTCCCTGGTCGATAAATCATAGTATGTTTCTATATCAGGGATGTAATAATATCGTGTTCCCGTATAATAATCGGGAGCCCAGTTGGGGTTTTCGTAACTTTCGCTTACAGGATAGGTACTATAATCATAAACCGTACACCTGCTGAATAATAATCCAAAAAGTACGATGGTCGATATTAAAATTATATTTTTCATAGTAGTAATTTTTAGTTATGTAATGCAAGGCAAAATCCATACCAAAAGTAAATAATAAATTATACTATTTTTCTCCCGGCCAGTATTTCCCTTATCACAGCTTTTAATCCTTCTTTATAAGACGGGTAAGCAGGTTTCCAGCCTAAAACCCTTTTCGCCTTTTCATTCGACACTTTACAGTTCATCTGAATAACGCTTAAAAATTCTTTTCCGATCACAAGTTTAAGAATGAATAAAGGCACGTGTCCGGGTTTCTTTTTACCCATAATTTCAGACATATAAGTAATAAAATCGGCTTGAGTTACAGGAGTATCATCGCAAATGAGAAATTTCTCTCCCCACGGCTGCTTTTCAATAGTTTTAATAATTGCAGAAACTATGTCCCCGGCATAAATATTTGGTATACAGTTATCTCCCTCACCAATGATGCCTCCTCTTCCCTTTTCTATCATGTTATATTGAAACAGAAACATTCCCCCATTACCGTAAATTTTCCCATACATCAGCTGGGCAGCTTTAGGCCTGCCAGTTTTAAAAGCTTCACTAACCATCACATCAGTGTCGGCACCAATTTCAACCAGCCCTTCCCTCAAAACAGGCCAGGTTTCATCAGCCATCTGGTCACCTGTTGTTTTAAAGCTGGTTCCTCCGGGCAATATTATTGGAATATCATACTTAACTGCCAGGTCCATTGAATTTCTGAAGAAAGCATTTGTGTCTTCGCGCAACTCTGCTTTCTTCTTTTTGGTCATCCGTTTACCGGGAACTACCTGTGGCATAGCCAGTAAAACTATCATATCAATTTTTTCAGGCAAGGCTGAAATAAAAGATTCCGGCTTCCTGATATCGCCAACAATTGGCACTATCCCTGCTTTTTTCAATTTCTCAGTTTTGCTTCCTGAGCGGGTTAAAGCATAAACATCATCACCCCTTTTAATAAGCTCCGGCAACAAGTAACTGCCTACCAGTCCGGTACCACCAATTACAAATATTTTCATCATTTAAGTTATATAAGTTTTTTAATCATCACAGAAGATTTGTCCGTCAGCTCGTAATCTATAAAACCAACCTTCTTATATAGCAAATACGCAAAATTCACAATATCGACACTCAAAGAAATCTTCTCATAACCAATACCTTTAAGCTTTTCAATCATAGCACCAAGCAATAATGAACCTACTCCCTTGTTTCTGAATTTTTCATCAACGGCCATACTGATTTCGGGAGTGATTTCATCCACCCAACCATATCCTTTAGAATCAGAAGTAAATATCCTTGACCATATTGCACCAATCAGAACACCCTCTGATTCAGCAACAAGGCAATAATCATCCTCCCTGCCAAAGTCCTTAATGTAATGGTATAACTCAGGGTTATAAATGATTTCTCTGGGCAGTTTTCTTATTCCCTCAGGAATAAAAATAGCCTGATAAAGCATTTCTTCAAGAAAGTTAATTTCTGATTCATGGATGTCTCTTATAATAATTGGCATTTTAGTATTTCCCATAAACTGGTTTAGAAGATTAAAAATCAATCAGCTACCTCATAATAAACTGAAATATCATCACTTTCAAGTCTGCTACTCAGCCAATCTTTAATTTTCTTTTTCTCAGAAGAATTCAAATTCCTTGTTTCAAGACCGAATATTATAATTTTCTTTTCATCAAAAACACCTGATTCTGAATCATATGCACTAGTTTCAGCAAAGCCGCAACTCACAATCTGAGGATAAATTGCTTTTATTTCCTTTAATAACGTTTGGCCAAGTCGCTTAGTGTCATTGATGCTATCAAGTTGTTTTTCTTTTTCCCTCAGTTGAAGTGATAGCATATTTAACTCATCTTTCAGCAACATAATCTCTGAAGTTTTTTTGTCAAGATCTCCAATAGTAATCCCTTGTTTTATATCGATTGTTGTCCCTTTTAGTTTAAAGTCCAAAGATTTATTAACTATTTCATTTCGTTGTTCATCCTGCATCGGGAGTCCACCATAGATTAAAGTAATTATTTTCTTGCCATTGTCTATTTTACTATCAAGCAAATAGTTGCCTTCAATATAGTTTACATTGGACACATATCGGTTTGCCCTGTCAGTGAAGTTTTCTTTTTGAACAAGCAAATACCCGAAATAAATACTGGGCAGCAAAATCAAGCTGATAACAATAGAAATAATCCTGTTTATTCTTTTCTTTTCCTTAGTAGGTAAATTCGTTCTGATAGGGAATTTCAATAACTGAGATATCACCACAGAAGAAATAGCAATAAATACAGTGTTAATAGTAAAAAGGAAAATCGCACCAAAAAAGAATGACATTTTTCCGGTTGCAAG
>CAYUEI010000376.1:0-2712 GCA_964443445.1 uncultured Prolixibacteraceae bacterium
TTAAAATCATCGCTCATATCGGAGTTTCAATGGGTATATCCCAGCAAGACTACGATTCAATTAAAGCAATGTTTGTTAAAAATACCAATGCCGCTTATAAAATATTGGAAATTAATCCTGATGCCAGTGATGATGAGGTAAAAAGAGCATATCGGGATATGGCAAAAAAATATCACCCTGATAAAGTAAGTTACCTCGGTGATGATTTCCAAAAAGCTGCAAAAGAAAAATTCCAGAAACTTAATGAAGCCTACGAAGAAATTAAAAAACAACGAAATATTGCCTAAAATTATCTCGATAAATCATCAAAATCAACATCGGTAAATTCAGATACTGAATCTGATTCTTCGTAATCTTCTACAAAAGGCTGATTTTCCCTTATATAATCAATAATTTCAGTGAGCCCTTCGGCAAATTTGTCGAAATCTTCTTTATATAAGAAAATCTTGTGCTTTTCATAAAAAGAACTACCACCGTTATCACTCCTCTTCTTGCTTTCGGTGATGGTCAGATAATACTCATTCTTACGGGTAGCCTTAACATCAAAAAAGTAAGTCCTCTTGCCTGCCCTTACTGCTTTACTAAAAACTTCCTCCCGGAATTTACTTCCATCATAGTCGAAATTCTCAGGTTTTTCTTTAGGTTCTAAGTCCATGATTTCATAGTCAAAATTAAGTTCAACCTCCAAATATAAAAAATATTTCTATACTTGCTAAACTATTTCATGACAATGAAACGGAGTTTACACAAATTTATTTTGATGCTTTATATGCAGCCATCTCAGGAATGGCTTTCTTTAATTCTTCTATCCTCTTTTCTGAAAGCGGATGCGTACTTAAAAACTCAGGTACTTTTGCTGTTTCTGTCTTCGACATTCTTTCCCAGAAACTTACTGCCTTATTGGGATCATAACCGGCCATGGTCATAAATATTAACCCCAACTTGTCGGCTTCATATTCATGCTTCCTCGAATATGGAAGTATTACACCTAACTGAGTACCTATCCCATAGGCATTTAAAAAGATATTCTTTGTCTCTTCAGGCCTGCTTTGTAAGGCTATATCCAATGCCATCCCGCCAAACTGGGCTACCAAAGACTGACTCATCCTTTCATTTCCATGTAACGCTACTGCATGTGCTATTTCATGACCCATAACTACTGCTACACCTTGCTCATCCTGACATACCGGCATTATTCCACTGTAAAAAACTACTTTCCCGCCCGGCATACACCATGCATTTATATCGCTTTCTTTTACAAGATTATATTCCCAGGAAAAATTTGCTGACCTTTCCTGAAGCTTGTTGTCACTGAGGAATTTAATAACTGCCCTCGATATCTTCATGCCCGCACTCTTAACCATGTCATAATCCTTACCCGACTTTATTACTTCTGTTGTATCCAGAAAGGATTTATAGTTGGTTAAACTCAGTGATAACATTTGCGACTCAGGCAAGAGATGCAATTGCTTACGGCCAATTATTGGCACCGTCGAACATGAGTTTATTACAATTGCAATAACTACAATAATCGAAAGAGAGAATAACTTTTTCATAGTATTTCTTTTTAAACCCTTTAGGAATATATTTCTTTTTTAGCTGCCAAAAGTGTGTTTTTCAATAGCCCAACCCTCGTCATCGGACCTACTCCTCCCGGCACCGGTGTTATAAAGGTACACTTTTCTGCTACTTCTTCAAACTTCACATCCCCTTTTAACTTAAATCCTGATTTTGTCTCACTCGAAGGAACCCTGGTGGTCCCAACATCGATAACTACAGCTCCTTCTTTTACCATGTCACCACTTACAAATCCCGGTGAACCCAGAGCTGCGATCAGGATATCGGCCTGAGCACATAGCTGTTGAAGGTTTTTAGTCCTGCTGTGTGCTACTGTTACCGTTGAATTCATCTCTTTCTGAGACATTAATATACTCATCGGACGGCCTACAATATTGCTCCGCCCAACTACTACACAGTTCTTTCCCGATGTCTCAACTTTATATCTCTTCAACAATTCTACAATTCCAAATGGTGTAGCTGAAACAAAACACGGAAGCCCGATTACCATCCTTCCTACATTGACAGGATGAAATCCATCTACATCTTTTTTATATGATATAGCCTCTATTACTTTCTGCTCAGAAATATGCTTCGGCAAAGGCAACTGGACTATAAACCCATCAACATCATCATCATCGTTCAACTCTTCAATTTTTTTCAGTAGCTCAGCTTCTGTCGCGTCATCTTCATACCTGTATAACGATGATTTGAAACCTACTTCTGCACAATCCTTTATCTTGAAGGCTACGTATGATTCACTCCCACCATCATGACCAACAAGGATAGCTGCCAAATGAGGCTGTTTCCCGCCCTTTTTAACGATTTCTGAAACTTCCAGGGCAATCTCGGCCTTTATCTCTTTTGATGTCTTATTTCCGTCTATTAATACCATTTCAGCTGTTTTATTGTTTTTCTATTTTCTGAAGCCAGGCATGGTGTTACCAATTCGTTTCCCCTGGGCAACCATCTTCATCATTTTACGGGTTTCTGTAAACTGCTTCAACAATCTGTTTACTTCCTGAATCGATGTCCCCGACCCATCTGCTATTCTTTTTCTTCTTGTACCGCTCATTAGCGATGGATCTTCCCTTTCTTCCGGTGTCATTGAATAAATGATTGCTTCTATATGTTTGAACGCATCATCTTCTATTT
>CAYUEI010000377.1:0-2709 GCA_964443445.1 uncultured Prolixibacteraceae bacterium
GGTTAAAGTTTAATCAGAAAAAGATATTTCTTAATTTTTAACATTTGCATAACAACTTTATAACTCAATCTAATTAGCCTATAAGAAAAATCTTCTATTAAGTTTAGTATTTTACAATCAATGCTGGACTCTATAATCCTAAATCTTTTATTTACCTAATAAAGTGCAATAATCTAAAAAAAAACCTTTTCAAATTATATATTTGTCATTCATTTCAGAATGCATTATGAAACAAAAATCTCTTAAGAAATTCATATATCTGTCTATTTTAGCAGCTGTTTCAACAATTGCTCTCAAGTTTTTTGCATGGAAACTAACCGGCTCAGTAGGTCTTCTTTCTGATGCTCTGGAATCGTGCGTAAACCTTGCTGCTGCTGTGATTGCCCTTGTAATGATAACCATTTCAGAAAAACCGGCAGATGAGAAACATGCATTTGGACATTCTAAAGCCGAATATTTTTCGAGTGCACTGGAAGGCGCAATGATTTTAATTGCTTCGTTCAGCATAATTAAAACAGCTATTCCCAGAATAATAAACCCACAACCTATTGAAAACGTTGGAATAGGATTGCTTTTTGCTACCGGTGCTTCCCTGATTAATCTTGCCGTTGCCCTGGTGCTTATGAAAAACGGCAAGAAAAATAGATCTATAACACTTGAAGCAGACGGGAAACACCTAATGACCGATGTATGGACTTCGGTAGGTGTACTTGCTAGTATCGGACTTGTTCGTTTAACAGGGTGGATAATACTCGATGGTATTATTGCTGTTGTAGTCGCATTAAATATCTTATGGGCCGGATATAATCTGATAAGACGCTCTGCTATGGGTCTTATGGATACTACTGTTTCAGACGCTGACCTGAATAAAATTACCGGTTTTCTTGATTCATACAAGTCGCAGGGTATTGAATACCACTCCCTTTTAACCAGACAATCAGGCCAAAGAATATTCGTAATTGTTCATATACTTATTCCAGGTAGCAAAACTATTCAGGAAGGACACGATATTGCTGAAAAAATAGAAAAGGATATCCGTAAACTTTTTGATTCACCAATAACTGTAGTTACACACCTTGAGCCATTAGAAGATCCCTGCTCTTTAAATGATATAGGGATCGACAGAATTGATTAATGTCAATATTCGGTTACACCTTATTTTAAATGAAATTACCCGTCATTTCTTGAACAACTTTAAAAAGGAGGTGTAATACCATTTAAACTTCTTTATAAGATGTAGAACCATCAACGCAATCAAAAGGAATGTCAGCTTGTCGTGTATTTCAATAAATCCATTCCTGGCATGCTCCAAACCTTCAAATAATGTTAAGAACCAAGGCACAAGCCCTGTTATTGCTACAAGTATAAACACTACTGTTATATAAATAGAAACCTTGTTTTTATTAATAAGATGTTTTTTTATTACACCCTTATACCACTTCCAGTGAGTGAAAATATGATAAATCATTGTCAGGGTCATAATTACTATTGCAACTTTATGGATCACCGACCATTCATTAAAAGCAAATCCCAAAACAGTATTTATTTCATTTCCATGGCCCCCGTGAATATGAAACCCTAACTGCATAATCAAACCTGAAACTGCAGCTATAACTCCTGAAAGTAATAAAACGATGTTGTTGAATAAATTGAAAACTGATTTGTTCATATTTTTAGTCTTTTGGCTTCTTCTATTATAGTTTCAGTTGCAGTAGCCCCAACCCGTGTAACTCCCAATTCCCTAACTCTCAATAATTGACTTAAATTTCTGATTCCTCCTGCTGCCTTTATCTGAACCAAAGGCTTGCAATATTTCCTCATTAATATCAGATCGTGCTCAGTTGCTCCCTTATAGTTATAATTCCCATCTTCCCCTTTCACAAAGCCATATCCCGTTGATGTCTTTACAAATGCAACATTATTTTCGTTACACAATTCACAAAGCTTTATTTTATCATCATCAGATGTAATGAAATCATTTTCAAAAATAACTTTAAGGATAGCTTTATTGTCAACACACACCTTGTTTATATTTCCCAGTTCTTCATTTATATAGTCCCAATCATTCTGCAATACCTTTCCGATATTGATAACCATATCAACTTCAGTAGCTCCATCATCAATTACCTGAAGCGCTTCTTCAACCTTAATTTTTATAGTATTGTTTCCATGAGGAAATCCAATTACTGCACAAACTCCTACCCCACTGCCTTTTACAAATTCTGATGCCATCTTTACATGAAATGGTTTAACACAAACTGTTGCAACATCATATTTCAATGCTATCCTGCAATTCTCAATTAAATCTCTATCTGTAAAGGTAGGATGAAGGATAGAATGGTCTATCATTTTTGCTATTTCTTCAATCTTTATCATTATTGTTGAGTTTTATTGTTTATCCCAATTTTAAATGTCTTTTTTTGAATATTATTGCCCCAACCATAAAATAAATAAGGGTTAAAATGCAAATCGCTGTTATTTCAGGAAGAATACTCCCAATGTCCATATTCATGGTCAAAGTCTTGTTCAAGGCTGAAATCGCATGTGTGGGTGTCATTAGCCCTTGAAAATTGATAGGATAGCCAAATACTGAAAACAAAGGATCGCTTTTTAGCGGGAAAGCTGCTCCTGTAAAAAACATAAACAGAAACATGGGGAAATTGCCAACTACTAAAACTTCCCCTGCGGTCTTTGTGACTGCCGCAATTA
>CAYUEI010000378.1:0-2704 GCA_964443445.1 uncultured Prolixibacteraceae bacterium
AGAAATTGCCAATCGCTTTTAATAATCTTTTTAAACAGGCGTCTTCTTGTGTGGTATGAAAACTCCTGCTGGTACGACGATTGCATTGTAGTTTGGAAGTAATGGAGCAAGGAAGTAATCAGCAGGATAATAGCAAAAAAAGCAAGGATGAGAGTCAGGTTTAACTCAATTCCGGTATTGTCAATTAGCTTATTGAAAAAATCGTTAAGGCGGCTTGTTTCGCCGGTTGACTGATCAGGGTTAAGCAGTCCAAGCAGGGGAATCAGCATAACTATGGTGATACCTTGGGTTAGTCCAAGAAATAAAGTAATCAGGAAAAGCAATATCAACCGCAGGGGGTGATAATTAAAAAAATGGCTAAAACTGGTAAATATGAATTTATTATCGGGCATAGGTAAAAAAGGTTCAGGTTATGTTGACAAAGATACAATACAAAATTGAAAGTTGGTGCTGCGTAGGTTGAATAGCGCGTCATTGCGAGTTCTGACCCAAAGAAATTAGGAACAATGTGGATATGACAGAGCGAAGCTCTAATATTTATTTTATTGCAATAAACTACGGTAATATTATTTATTTACCGTATTTTTGTGCAAAAAATAAGATGAGTGATAAGCTAAAGGATATTTTCCATGCTAATAATGGTTACCTGGAAACAAGAGAGCTGAAAAAGCGATCAGAGTTTTATCAACTTAAAAAGTTGGTAAATATTGGAGAAGTAGTTTTAGTTAAAAGAGGCTTGTATCGGTTGGTATCGGTTGAAGGGGAAAACGAATTTTCTGAAGTCTGTCGTATAGTATCATCAGGTGTCATCTGCCTTTACAGTGCATGGCAATATTATGAACTAACTACTTTTATATCTTCGGAATACTATATTGCAATACCCTCAAAAATAAAACGTATTTTGCCTGATTTTCCTCCTATAAGGCTAATGTATTGGAAAGAAATGCAATACTTGCTGGGACAAACACGACTCGAGATAAGCGGAGAAAATATTTTGATATATGATCTGGAAAAATCTGTTTGCGATGCTGTTAAATATCGAATGAAGGTAGGTGAAGAACTCATGGCAGAGATTTTGAAAAATTATCTTAAAAGGACTGATAGAAATCTTGATAAACTTCTAAAGTATGCACAACATTTGAAGGTTGAGACCGTTCTTCTACAAAACCTCAAATTAATTCTATGATAAACAATTCTGCATCAATCAGAGCCAAATTATATAATATTTCAAAAAAAGAAAACATTTCATTTCAGCTGATAATACTTCGATTTCTTCATGAAAGATTTCTTTATCGCCTTTCAGTTTCTGAGTTTGCTGATAAATTTCTTTTAAAAGGAGGAGTTTTACTTTATGCACTTGAAGGATCAAAAACCCGCTCTACAAAAGATATAGATTTTCTTGGAAAAAATATTAGTAATAATGAAGATTCAATCAGGAATGCCATTAAAGAAATTTGTTCGATAGAGGATAAAGATGACTGTGCATGGTTTGATCCTGAAAGTGTTATTTGTCAAACAATTTCAGAAAATGAGAAATATTCCGGGTTAAGGGTATTTATTGATTCAGGATTTGATACAATAATGCTAAGGTTACAAATTGATGTAGGTTTTGGAGATGTTGTCAAGCCATTACCTTTAACAATTGATTATCCTTTGCTAATTTCAGAATTGAAATCTCCAAAGGTAAAAGTATATTCTGTTGAGTCAGTGATAGCTGAAAAGTTTCATGCAATGATTGAACTTTCAACAGTAAATAGCCGGATGAAAGACTTTTATGATGTTTATCTGTTAATTGTTTCAGGTCGATATAGCAAAATTAACCTTCAACTAGCCATTAAGGGCACTTTTAAAAGAAGAAGCACTTCTTATATGCAAAATCATGCCCTTTTCACCGAAGAATTTGGCACAAATTCAATAAGAATTAGAATGTGGAAGACCTTTTTAAAAAAGGCAGGATTGAATGTGGATATTGAATTTAAGGATGTTGTTGAAACAATTACAAAAGAACTTACTCCGTTTTGGGAGATGTTGAAGTTGGAATAAAGCAAGCTTACAACACACGAAGTCATAACTTTTTCCCACACTCTTTTCTTTTGACCCCAAGCAACTTACCAATGTTTTCAAGGGTTTCCATAACATAAGGGTTTTGGTTTTAAAAACTTTTCTCTTTTTATTGCGATTCAAACCTTAAAATATTTACTATGCAAAACGAAACAGAACCTAAAAAAGAGTGGCAAACACCGGTAGTGGTGGATTTGGATGTTAAGGATTCGAAGAGTAGCGAATCACCTTTTATTAACGAATCAACTCATGGTCTTCCTGTTGGTTCGTAGGGCCTATTAAATCGTAATATTTTCCAAGTTTGTCCCCGGCTGCCGAGCGATTGTATCGTGTGGCTTTCTAAAACAATATAATGTACCACGCGATACAATCGCGCGGTAGCAAGGAGATGTGGCTTCGACAGGCTCAGCCACCGTTGAAAACTCTCAGCCACCGTTGGGGTAGTGCCTTAACCGGTGACTGAGCTTGTCGAAGTCCCGTGGCATAAGCCCCGAAGCAAAAGGATATTATATAAATTTTAACTATGATTTTTAATTTGTGTGTTGAAGGCGCTACTGTTAAGGTAGTCGATAATGATCTTGATTTTATTGAAGCACCGGTGCTCGACCGCCCGTTCATGAAGGTTAATCATAACAACTTCTTT
>CAYUEI010000379.1:0-2703 GCA_964443445.1 uncultured Prolixibacteraceae bacterium
CTGTAGTTGAATTTAAACACGAACCTGTGGAAAGAAAAGTCTGCCTTACTGTTTCCAATGAAACCTGTGAAGACAGAATTTGTAATATTTTGCATATAAAGCCCCAGGTAGATCCTGTTCCCGTGGATACAGTAAATTATAACTGCTTTGTTGATTTCTACTTCGATGTCAATCACGATATTCAAACCCTGGTACCTTCTCTCGCTTTAGATTTTAAGTCCAAATCCAGCGAGCAAGTAGCAAAATACCTCTGGGAATTTGGCGACGGATCTTCAAGTGATGAACCTGCACCTACTCATGTTTACGTCTTGCCAACTGTTTCAGATTCAATGCTTGGTTTCCCGAATCCATTTGTTGAAGTATGCCTCACTGTTACAACTGTTTCAGGATGTGAAGCTCAATTCTGCCAGATGGTAAATTTATTCATGGAAACATGGCCTGTTGAACCGAGCTGCAACGTCTGGTTTAAATATACCGAACCTGAAGATATAGTTACAATCCCTGAGGTTAAGCCATTAAAGTTTTACCCCTACAGTGATAATGAAATTGTCAGCTATTTCTGGGATTTTGGCGATGGAAACACAAGTTATGAAGCTGAACCATTGGCAATGTTCGATATCTTCAGATATTCACAAACTGTTTGCTTAACAGTCTTAACTGCCGATAGTTGCAAAACAACCTGGTGCGAAGACATTTTCCTTTCTCCATGGATTGAAGACACAGTTATATATCCTGAACCGGTTTGCAATTACCGGTTTGCATACGATTCATACTACCCGCCAACTGCTTCTTCCTGTATTGGAACTGTTACTGCCAAAGTTGTACTTGGAGACCAAAAGATTGATACTGAATACTTCTACTGGTCGGATGGAACTGAAGGCCCGACAATTGAAAATTTATGTCCAACCGACAAGTATACCGTAACAGCTTTAACTATTGATGGATGCAAATTCTCAGGCTCTTTTGTTTTCAACTCTAATGGAACAGTTACTGAACTACCGGCCGACTGGTGGTTTTATGAATATAACGATAACCAGTATATTGGCTACAATGTTACAGATACCAATTACTATGCCGAATGGGTAATGTGCGATGGTACAGTGGTTTCAGGTGATAACTTTTCAGTAAGTGCCTTTAACTGCCCTGAAAATAAAGCCAATTTTATAGTGTGGGACAGAGCAGGGAATATGGTTTACAATGAAACTGTAGACCTTGAGAATCTGACTTCAGCAAAGGATATTCATTTTAATGAAATGTACTTTTACCCTGTTCCGGTAAAAGAAGAATTAAATATTGTTTTAAAAGACAATACCGGCAATCTTACTTTTGAGATTTACAATTTGCAGGGTAAAATGATGCTGCGACAGGAAAGAATGTTCAATCAAGGCAAAAACAAATATATTATTGATGTTTCTGCTCTTCCTCAAGGAACATTTATTGGTAAAGCAATTTCACAAGGTAAAACTATATCTGTCGGGAAATTTATTAAGTAAAAAGACTACAGTTAATTCATTCATTAGCCTTTATGTGTAAAGCATAAAGGCTATTTTTTTTGTGCTTATCAAATACCTGTTTCATTCGGGGCAAATTAGTACCAAATTAATACCACATACCTATCAAACACCATAAGCAAACTTTCTTATGGTGTTTGATAGGTATGTGGTAGGTATGTGGTATTAATTTGGTAGAGCTGAGTTATGAAAGTGGTTTTTTCTTTCTTCAGTTTTAATTTGTAAGCAGCTTTATAGAAAAAACTTGAGTTTAGGCTGATAAAATTCAATCAATCTGCATAGGTTCACCAACCTCAATGATGTGTTTGTCAGGATCATAGAACCGCAATACCCTTTGATTCCAGGGCTCAGTCCTTATCCGATGGATGAAGTCAATATTATTTTCCAGCAGGAAAGCTTCAAACGAATCAAGATCTTCAGATTCAAAGAACAATTCAAAGGAATTATTTTCTCCGGAAATTACATTCCTGTTTATAAGCTTTTCATAATGAGATTTTAAGTGGATTGATAAGCCACTTGAAAATTGTATATTTTCTTCGAAATCGTATTTAACTGTCTGGTTAAGAAACTTTTCATAAAAGTATCTTGATTTTGCGATGTCGGAAACAACAATAAGAGGGCATATGAATTTTACTGGTTTCATTTTATTGTTTAATTTATTGAAAGTGAATGATAATAGCTAATTTTTTATAATACTGAAATTCATGTTATCACTAAATGAATTTTTCTGTTAAAATACGAATAAAAATTATTTTATAATCCTTGTAATCATAAGAGAATAATTATCTTTGCAAACTTGTTAAAAAAGGGAATATGATAAATATTACTCTTCCTGACGGAAGCATAAAACAATATGAAAATCAAGTTACCGGACTTGAGATTGCAAACTCAATAAGTCCGAGGCTTGCAGCTGAAGTTTTATCAGTAACTGTAAATGGTGAGATTTGGGATCTTGCCCGGCCAATCAATTCTGACGCAGAAATAAAACTACACAAGTGGGATGATAAAGAAGGAAAGCATGCATTCTGGCATTCATCAGCGCATGTGATGGCTGAGGCTATTGAAGCCCTTTATCCGGGTACGAAATTCGGTATTGGCCCGACAATTGAAAATGGCTTTTATTACGATGTTGATCTTCCTCAGGGGGTAGTCATTGCTGAAAAGGATTTTGATGCCCTTGAAAAAAAGATGA
>CAYUEI010000380.1:0-2697 GCA_964443445.1 uncultured Prolixibacteraceae bacterium
ACAGATTTCTTTCAGAGCTCCGCTTCGCTTCGGCTTCGTCGTTCCTCCCCGCAATGACGTGCTATTCAACCGACTCAATCGTCCAATATACGCAGCACCAACAAACGATAGTATGGCAGTAAAAAATGTCCTTTTCACCGATTTACATGTAATCAAAATTGTTTATATTTGTTTATAAGCCACGAGATTATGAGAAAGATTGTATTTATATGGATTTTGATTCATGTTGGTTTTTATGCCAAAGCTGAAGGATATCAAATAGAATTCAGGGGATCGGGAGCCAGCACAATTGTGGAAAAAGTTACAGTTGAAAATCTTACCCGGGGAACTAGTATCAGCCTGAATGGTTCGGACATTTTACATTTAAAGGGAATAACAGCAACTAATCACTTCACGTTGAACGAAAGCTTTAAGATCTTCCCAAATCCATCGAAGGAATTCTGTATCGCAGAGATTAGTAACACAAAACCGGGTGTAGCATCCATTGAGGTTTTGGATTTAACAGGAAGAATAGTGGGTAATTCTCGTTTTATGCTCACAAAAGGCAAGCATTCTTTTAGAATAGAGGGACTAAACAGAGGTTTGTATATTATAAAAATGAATACCCCGGAGTTTATTTCGGTTGGAAAAATAATAAGCGAAGGTTCCGGCAGTTCCGGGTTATCGATAACACATTCGGGCACGAAACCTCTACCGGAAGAGCCTGCCTTAAAGAGTATATCAAGTGATGTTACGATGGATTACAACGATGGTGAATTATTGAAAATCACAGGCTTCTCGGGGAACTATTCAACAGTAGTAATGAATATTCCTGTCAGAAGTGAAACCATAACATTCCCGTTCGTCGATTGTACAGATGCAGATGGGAATCATTATTCGATTGTAAAAATTGGGGCTCAATACTGGATGGCAGAAAATTTGAAAACCACCCGATACCGGAATGGTGATCCAATTTCTTTAATTACCGAAAACAGTGAATGGGCAACAACTACCGATGGAGCATATTGTCATTATGACAATAATCCTGTCAATACGGAAACGTATGGGCTAATGTATAATTGGAAGGCAGCTGTTGACAGCAGAAATGTTGCCCCTGAAGGATGGAGGGTCCCAACTTATGATGAATGGAAATCAACGTTACAAGCTATAAAGGATGAAAAACCTGCTGGAGGCAAAATAAAGGAAACAGGTACAGCACATTGGTATAGCCCGAATTATGGGGCATCCAATACTACAGGATTTTCCGCACTACCGGGTGGATTTAGGGGTGTCGACGGAGGTTTTGGGAATCTTGGATATTATGCATATTGGTGGAGTTCAACTGCCTTTGATTCTCAAAATTCTGATTTCATTGAAGCAGCGTATGCGCACGATACTGTACATATATATTATGGCGGCAATCCAAACGGATTGTCGATTAGATGCATTAAAGAAGCCGGGGGTGTAATAGAAGAAGGGTCTGAGTATTTACCGGGCGAACCTTCGGCAGCCGATCCAAAAGAGATTTCTGAGAATACAGTTTCTGAAGAATCGAATCCGGTAAGCATATCCTTGCCGGACGGAACAAAAGCATTAGTGACAGGTCATCAGTCTTCTGTATCGGTTACCCTTTCAAAATCGGGCTTATTATCCAATATCAATGAATTATTACCCCCAATCACCGGGATGAGGACTACCGGATCAACACGAACCATTGAAATAAGCGGTAGTGGAGACGTTGCGAATATCAAACCCATTATCACTATTCCATCGGGTGAGGCAGGGTCTATTAATGTAGAAACTTTGAACGTATTGAGAGTAGGTACAGTATATGTAAACGGAGAGGCAAAAGAGCAATATACTGCCATGTTGCCTGTTTTCATTGAAAATAACGGTGATTTTAAATTTATCGATCCGTTGTTTCCGGAGAGCGTACTTCCTGATGCAACAAAAAGTACAACGATACCAACCGTTAATCCGAACGACTCAACAATTCATCAACAACAAGCGGAGACACGATGGGTTGGAAATGTTAAATATATACTGATGTCATTTGACAAAGCGCTTAACTGGAGACAGCCTCCCGTGCTGGAAAGAATGGTTCCGGATTCGATACCAATAGTTTTTTCTTGTTTGAGGACACGATATAATAGTCTTAGTGCACAGAAGAAAGAAAAGATCATGAAACAGCCTATTTGCAATATTTTCATCCTGGTGCACGGGCATAATGAGGAAGAAAAGGATGGATTCAAGGAGAGCAGTTGTGAAGCGCCATGGAATTACTTTTATAAAAGACTTGTATGGGAAGCCTTATATTTGGAATTCATCGATAATAAGAATTTTCCACAGGGGAGTACCGCATTTTATGAATTTATTTTTCCAACCTATCGTCCTATATTTTCACCCATACTTAAAAGTGGTTTCGTTCATAAGACATTGGGCGAAGATTTGGGACAATTAATAAATTCTGAATTTCAGACTAATCCTCAGTTGAAGGCTATGCTAGATAACGATATGCCTTTCAACCTGTTTTTTGTAGCTCATAGCCAGGGAGGCCTTGTTACAAGGGCAGGTCTTCGTTTTGTGGATCAGAAGATACTTAAAAATCTGAAGAAGGTAATTACCTGGGGTTCTCCACATCAGGGTGCAGGATTAATAAGTTTGCGTTATGCCTTAACCGTAGGTCATGATCTTGTACTTGACGGGTATAAATTTCCA
>CAYUEI010000381.1:0-2686 GCA_964443445.1 uncultured Prolixibacteraceae bacterium
TAAAATAAAAATCAAATATAAAAATAATATCAGGAGATTATTTAATAGGGCAGGGTAGTATCGGAATCTTTTCTTTTGAAGAATTTTTAGTTTTCTTTTACCCTGAAGTCCAAACCCTTAATAGAATTTAACATTAATTACGGTAAATTTTAAAAATACAGAAACTTAATTATATATTTATCAGTACAAATAATTAATAAACGAACAGGTATTTAATCTGTTGATATTTAACACACTAAAAAAACCAAACATGAAAAAAGGGTTATTGTTGTTATTTATTTTATTTGCTTCTATTGTAAACGGCTTTTCCCAAAATGATTTCCACAGGAAAGTATATTCGGTTGGTCTTGGTCTTGGCAATGAAAATAATATCAGCAATTTTGGGATGTACTTTACTAACGATTTCAAATATTACGCTCTTGACCGCCTTGCTGTTAACCCAAGAATAAGCTTCTTTCAATCCCTTGGAGTAAATAATTATAAATATTATGGATACAGAAGTCAATCAGGTGTCTTTTTTGATCTGGGGGCAAGTTTTTCTATCATAAAATACAGTTATTCAGAAGTTTCAATCAGCACCGGACCATCATTTCAAATAGGTTCCGAAACTTACAGATCACTTGCTGTTTATGATGAAAAATTTGAAGTAACTGAAGAGAGGTTCTCTAATAAATATTTTCACAGATTGGGTTTGTATCTTGACCTCGATCTTACTCTTAACGACGGCGATAAACTTGAACAAAGCATAGGTATTAAATCAAGTTTCTTTGGAATATATCCTGAATATCTCGGTATTGTTTATAAAATTGGGTTTAAATTATAGAAGAATATTTACAAACCTTTTTGCAATGAACAATAAACAGACTTTGGTAATATTGTTTTCATTAATATTTGTTCTTCTCCTGAATTCCTGTGTTGAGGAAGGAAGCTTATCTGAATATGCAATTCAAAATAAGACAGACTATAATGTAAAGATTATCAATCTAAAAGGAGGTGATGAGGTTTTCCGTAACGGCGACACAGTAATAATTAAAAAAGATTCAACCCTGAATTTTTATTATGCTGATGATACAAACGGTGGAGATAACATTCTTCCGTTTTCAGGTATTGATTCAATGACTTTTATTTTAAACGATACTTTAAAAATGACTTATTCCCCGTATTCAGATGGCAAAAATCCTTTAAATTTAGAATCTTATTCAGGAGGAAAAACGAAGTACAAGAACCATATAACTTATTACGAATATCAATATCAAATATTGAAAGAAGATTTTGTAAATGATTAACTGAAGAAAATAATTTAAACAGCGTCCAAAAGCCTTATTAAATTTTATAACAATCACATTAAAAGATATTTTAACAATTGTAAATGACCTTATAAAGATTAAAGAGGCCCGTAGAAATTCAGGCCTCTTTTTTTTATTCTTTTTACTAAACAGAATCCCCCCTAAACCGAACCTAAACCGTACCACATAGCCATCAAACACCATAAGAAATTTTTCTTATGGTGTTTGATGGCTATGTGGTACGAATTTGGTACGAATGTGGTAGGTATAAAACAACTTAAAACTGTTTAGCTGACAGGTTAAGTTACTGCCCTTTTAAAGCATCTGACAACTCTGTAGCATGTTTTTGATTATAAGTCTGAACATGAGCAATAAACGGCACAAAAATCAGCATGCCGGCCAGTAAGCCAATGGCTAAAGCTTTATACTCCTTGTGCTTTATGACGACATAAAGTACCCAGCTTATATTGAGGGTCATGATTATATGACCTATTTGAGCAATAAACATAGAGCTGTCCCAAGGCATAAAAAACATCGACATGGTTCCCAGAAAATAAAAGGGCAAAGTGGTTAAAACAAGAAGCACGCTCTTTTTGCTTATGAAAAAAGCAATTAGAGAGATCAGGTACAAAATACTGATAACTGAGCATGAATTAAACGAGATCCAGTTAATGAACCCGACTTTAATTGTAACAAGAAAAAACATGCTGCTCATGAGGGTTACAATTGCTAATAATACAGCTAATACAATACCGGCAACGGTTTCGATTTTATTTAATTTCATAATATTTCATTTTATTGATTAACAAATAACATTGCGATTAATATCACAGGTAATGCAATGATTAGTAAAAAGATAATAGATTATAAGTTCAAGTAAAATTACTTAAACACTTAGATACAGCTTTTGAAGTAATGAGCTGTTAATTATGCCAGTATTAGTTTAAGAATTGCTCTCAAGGCGTTATTATTTGTTCGGCACAAATATAAATTTTTTTGAAAATGATTTTGTTATTTTTATTGGTTTTCCCGATATTACATGTTAAAAATTAAATTTGAATTAAAATAGATATAAGAAAAGATTAAAAGATGAGAATAAGTATAATAATTCTGCTGGCTTTACTGACCCTGGTTAGTTGCAACGATAAAAAGGAGAGTACCACAAGTACAGAAAAGACATTCTGTAATCCTTTAAATATAAGTTACAGGTTTTGTCTTGATGAACCTTCAAGGAGAGAAGCTGCTGACCCGACAATGGTGGTTTATAAAGGGAAATATTTTCTTTTTGCTTCAAAATCGGGTGGGTATTGGTATTCAGACGATTTGCTGAACTGGAACTTCATTGAAACAACAGAGATTCCGGTGGAGGAATATGCTCCGACGGTGGTTGCAGTTGATGA
>CAYUEI010000382.1:0-2662 GCA_964443445.1 uncultured Prolixibacteraceae bacterium
GGTCAGGTATTTGATGGTGTAATCTCAGGAGTTACCGACTGGGGTATTTATGTTGAGCTAATTGAAAATAAGTGCGAAGGGATGATTTCCATAAAAGATCTTACCGGCGACTTTTACTTTTTCGATGAAAAGAATTACTGCATATCAGGAATGCATTCTGAAAAATCATATCAACTCGGATCTCAGGTGAAGATTGAAATAATAAGAGCTAATTTGGAAAGGAAGCAGCTTGATTTCAGATTAGCGGATGAAGGATAGGACGGCAAGGCGTCGTTAGGACTTCGTCGGTTGGTGCTTCGCACGTTATCGCTTCGCTCTGTTGGTTACGTCATTGCGAGGAGGCACGACGAAGCAATCTCTTCTTCTAATGGACAGATTGCTTCGTCGTACCTCCTCGCAATGACGTGATTAACAACAGATTGCTTCGTCGTTCCTCCTCGCAATGACGATAGTTCGAAGTTCGCAATGACGGTATAGCTTTACTTATTTCTCCAGCTCGCACCTTACGCTGCCGAACTTGAAATTCAGTTTCATAAGGACAGGCAATTTCTTTGGGTCATCGGTAATCCAGATAGTCAATGGTTCCTTTTTGCTGAATGCCGAGCCTGCTTCAAATACCGGTTCAATCTTCATGCATCTCACTGTTCCTATTTTTGATTTAATAGTTTCCTTACCTGAATATTTCAATTTAATTTCATACATCTTATCAATATCCCAGAAAGGGATGGTGAGAATTTGTCCTTGCTTAAGATTGTTCAGGCGATTAGAAAACCTGAGATTATAAATCAGCGAGGCGATGTCGAGGGTTCCCTTTTCCGCTTCATGCCATCCGTTTATTTGAGAATTTAATTTTCCTTCATCGTTGTAGAACCATACTTCATTCTTCAGGTGATGGTCCTGTTCATTAATAGAATATTTTGCTTTTACGGGGAGGAATTCATCACTACTTACATCACACTCGTAAGTATTGTCAACATTGTAAAGAGAGCCGGTAAGTCCGACAGTCATACCACGCATTTTCAGGTGCACAACCGATTTATTATCGAGAGTGGAAGGCTTGGCGGTAATCGTCACTTTTCCCCCTTTAATAATACCATATCGCATAGTAAAATTAAGGGTTTCATCAAAAGGGCGAGCATTGACAGAATTAACTATAAATAAAACACCTAAAAATGTTATCAACTCTTTCATATCAAATATTTTGATTTTATAAATACAAAACGTATGCCGAGGATTTTTAATATTTAAAAATTGATTAAAATATCACTTTTAAAAAATACATTTAATGATTACTTTTGAATTAATGAAACTAGAAACTACATATAACTTAAATTCAGAAGACCTTGATGAAAAAATCATTAAGGAAATCAAGAAAATATTCAAAGGGAAGAATATTTCTATTACTATCTCTTCTGAAACTGACGAGACGGAATACCTGAACAGTAATACTGAGAATGAAAAGTTTTTAAGAAAAAGCATGGCAGAAGAACCATCTATTATTTTTACTCCACCTGAATTTAAGAATCACTCGAAAAAAGTTCAGTTAAAGAATAAATGAGAATAATATCCTTCACCCCAAGCGCCTACAATGATTTTGTTGAATGGATGTCTATTGATAAAAAAATCTTTACCAAGATATCTACACTAATAATTGAAACATCAAAAGAGCCCTTCAAGGGAAGTGGAAAACCTGAACCACTGAAGAACAACCTTTCCGGATATTGGTCCAGAAGAATTAATAAAGAACATAGGTTGGTTTATAAAGTTACTGATATAGCAATTGAGATTATATCTTGCAGATTTCATTATTAATACAAAAATTATCCCCGCTTTTTTAAATAGATTCAAACTATATTACCTTCCTCTTACCAACAGTTGCAACGAAATCTTTTAAATAAAACGGTTCAAAATATGCAACATCAACAAAGAGCTTTGATTTAAATTTCAGGTTTGCAAGAGAACACATATTTTTTGCAGAAGTAATAATTCCATCAATGAAGTTGAGATTTTCTGCTTTCAGGACCGCAGAGCATTTTGAAGCACCATTGCCAAAATAGAAAATACGGTGTTTATCATAGGAGCTGAAAGAATTTTCATCAATAATTACAGGTTCTACTGCTGAAATCCTTTCTCTGCGGGCGTTAAAGACTTCAGTGTACACTTCCATTCTGCGGGCATCGATCATAGGGATAAAAATATCATCGGGTAAAATATCAAAACCAAATGATTTCAGATTGGCAATAACATGACAAGTCATTGATTCAAGTGGACTGACAGCAATAAGAGGAACAGAAGTTGCAAAGCAAATACCCTTGGCAACAGAAACGCCGATACGGAGTCCGGTATATGAACCGGGGCCTTCACTGACAGCTACGGCATCGAGTTCTGTAGCCTTTAAGTTATTCGATCTTAGCAGATCATTAATAAATACTGTAAGTAACCGGGAATGGTTCTGACCGGTAATATCTTCACGAAAATCTGTCACAGTGCCATTTTCAGACAAGGCGACTGAACAAACTTCAGTGGACGTTTCGATGCAAAGAATTTTTGACATAAGGAAAAATTGAGGGGGTAAAGATATGGAAAAGGATAATTATATCGATTTCATTATTGTTAATGAAATATAAAATTTAAATTCGAAGAATTGAAAATGATTTGATAT
>CAYUEI010000383.1:0-2660 GCA_964443445.1 uncultured Prolixibacteraceae bacterium
TCAGCACAATATTGATTAGCGGTTTTTGAAAATGAACTATTCATATTTATGTTTTAGGAATACTATATAAAATTCATAAATAAAAACATTATAAATTCCCGAGTAATTCTAAATTACTGCATTATAAGGCTCACCCACTTAAATAAGTATAAAAATTAGATTTTTTTTTATTTTTGTTAAGGCGGTTAAGACTCAATCTTTATAATTATTTGAAAATTATGCATTAAAAATTAAAACATGTATAGATGCGTATAATTATAAAACTCATTATTATTTCCTTTACTAACTTAAAAGGTTTAATAAAGAAAATATCTTTTACAAAAATTAAGGTATTAATAAGGGCATTAAAAAATGAACCTCATTCACAAATAATAAATAATTTTAAAAACTATATCAACATAAGCTCTAAGACGAATCATATACTCTTGAAGAAAAAAAAATCCAGAGAAAAAATACTGTATGAAAAAAGTCAAAGGCTCATAGAATACCTCGCAGCCAAAGATCGAATATCATTTACTGAATCCCAACCTGAGCTCTCAATAATTCTGGTACTTTACAACAAGGCTGAACTAACTTTAGCATGTCTTGAATCGTTGAAAAGAAGTGAATATAAACAATTTGAAGTTATAATAGTAGACAATAATTCGAGTGATAAAACGAAAGAATTACTAAATACAATTTCAGGCGTAAAAATAATATCAAATGACAGGAATTTGCACTTTTTGAAGGCAAATAATCAAGCTATTGAATTAGCAAAGGGTAAATATGTTCTTTTCCTTAATAATGATACAGAGTTACCTGAAAAAGCTATAACACATGCAATCGATACAATAAAGGCCATCCCTGAATGTGGAGCAGTTGGTGGTAAGATAATTTTACCTGAAGGTGTTTTACAAGAAGCGGGAAGTATAATTTGGAATGATGGTTCGTGTCTGGGATATGGAAGAATGGACAATCCGGAATTACCACAATATAATTTTTTACGCTCAACAGATTATTGTTCAGGTGCATTCCTTATGACAAAAACTGAACTATTTAAAAAGCACGGAGGTTTTGACACTCTATTTGAGCCTGCATATTATGAAGAAACAGATTATTGTTTATGGTTACAGCATGAAGGTTATAAAGTAATATATAATCCTAAGATTGAAATAAAGCACTTTGAATATGGAAGTGGAGTTTCAGAAAGGGCGATAGAATTGCATAAAATCAATCAGGAGAAGTTCTTTAATAAGCATTCTGAGAATTTAAAAAAACATTTTAGTCCCTGGTTAAAGAATATTCTCTGGGCTAGGTTTGCATCAAGCGATGGCTCAAAAAAGAATATTTTATATATAGACAACAGATTACCTCATATTGATTTAGGTTTAGGTTTTCCTCGTTCGAATTTCATTTTAAATTTAATTGCAGAATCAGGATATAATGTGACTTTATATCCTCTCAATTATCCGACAGAAGAAAATTGGCAAAATGCATATAGAGATATTAATCCTTTAATTGAAATAGCTCTTGGGTATGGGATAAACCGATTTGAAGAATTTTTAAAAGAAAGAAGTAATTATTACGACATAATTTGGATAAGCAGACCTGACAATTTCTCAGCAATTGAAAAGAATTTATTACATATAAAGAAAGGTATCAGAATAATATACGATGCTGAAGCAATATTTTCACAAAGAGAAATATTAAAGAAAACCATAAAGGGAGCAAATATCACGGAAACGAAGAAGGAATCACTTATCAAATCAGAAATTGGAATAGCAAAAAAAGCAGATATAGTAGTTTCGGTATCGCAAAAAGATGCTGAAATATTTAATTATCATGGTATTAGAAATGTCATTATTTTAGGTCACTGTCTTAAAGTTGAAAATAATTTCAATCCGTTTTACGATAGAAAAGGTTTACTATTTGTTGGTAATCTTGATTATAATGACTCCCCCAATGTTGATTCAATAATGTGGTTTGTAAATGATATTTGGCCAAGGGTTAAAAAAGTCATACCAGATATTTCGTTAGACATTATAGGATCAGCTGAATCAAGTTTAATTAAAAAAATTAATTCAGCAGGAATTGTGATTCATGGGAAAATTGAAAGCATAAAACCTTTTTATCAAAAAAACAGGTTATTCATTGCTCCTACCCGATTTGCTGCAGGCATTCCATATAAAATACATGAAGCTGCTGCAAATGGACTTCCTTCAGTAGTTACTAATTTACTATCAGATCAATTAGGATGGACAGATAACGAGGAAATATGGTCGGTTGATATTAATGCAGATGAATTTGCGAACAAGATTATTTCAGCTTATAATAATCAAGATGAATGGGAACAAGTTCAATCAAGGATGTTATTAAGAATTAGAAAAGAGATGTCAGAAGGAAAGTATAAGTTGGAAATTAAGAAAATATTATTGGGGTAGTAGCTTCTACATTGTTAATTTGTTTTTCAAGTAATTCAAGCATTGTACCCTTGTTTCAGGTGTAATAAAATATGTGTTATGAGAATAACAGAATTTTAAGACAAAACAAACTTTAAAGTGATTGCCTGTAATAATCATTTCCAATCACTTTTCTATTGAACAGATTTTTTTATATTTACTAAAGAAATTTCTTTGCTGAGATATAGCATTGATTTATCTCATTCAATTTTATTTATTAAT
>CAYUEI010000384.1:0-2653 GCA_964443445.1 uncultured Prolixibacteraceae bacterium
TCTTAATGACATAAAAATGTTCATTCAGTTGCACAAGATTCTATTTTTTTTTGATTCAATTAAAAATATTCTTAATATTCAACAATTTTTAATGGAAGCAATTTCAACTGATGAAGTACATAATTACAATTCTCATTTTATGTTGTTTTTATTTTCAGTCATTTTCACAGATTGACCTGTCAGATTATTGGATTATCAAGTCCGATTCATTTGAAAACGAAATTATTACAGACTGGAGTTTTATTCCTGAAAGTGAAGTCTCCTTACAACCCTATCTTTCTGAAAATGTAAGTTATGATGGCTCAACAGCCCTTACTGTTGATATTTCGAAGAGTGCAAGTTATCTGTATAAATCAGGCTTACGCCCTTCAGAAACAGGATTCCTCTCCTTTTGGTTTAATCCCGGAAATGCAATAATACCTGATACTTCAGGATGGTTTACAGGCAATACTTTCCGAATTGCAAGTATACTTGGCGGGAGCTCATGGCATTCACTTGCTTCAATTAGAATAAGACAAAGTGAAAATGGTTACAAAGGTTTCATTGAATATCGCGATTCTACATCAACAACAAAATATGATTATTCATCCGGAGAGTTCAATATTCTTAGTGGTTGGCAGAAATTAACAATTGGATACATTGCCGACTCATCAATAATAATATGGAGAAACGACACAATTGCCAGAGAGCTTACCGGAATAAATCATTCTGCAAAAACAGGTTCAATAATTGAAATAGGAAAAACAACTTCAAACTCAGGTATCGTTCCGTCAGGTTCTATCATGTTTGATGATGTGACTTTATATGTGCCTTCATTCATCGATATTTATGTTGATGCTTCTATTGGAAACGACAGTAATTCAGGCGATAGTCCTTCCACCCCCTTCCGTACAATTCAAAAAGGAGCAGACAAAGCAGGTCCCGGATCAATAGTTCATATCGCTCCGGGCATTTATAATGAAAAAGTTAGTGTAAAAACTCAGGGAGAAGCAGGTAAACCTATAAGGTTTCTTGCAGAAGGAATCGATAGTGTTATAATTGATGGAACAGGCATTGTAACTGATGGTAATGGCAGCTTTTTTCAGATGAGCAATATCAGTAACATTGAAGTTAATGGAATTCATGTCAGAAATACTGATTGTTCAGGCTTATATGCATACCGTAGCAATAACATTAAAATTCTTGATTGTTCAACCCGCAATACTTATTCTTCGGGCATAAAAGTCAGGGAATGTAACGGGCTTACTATTGATGGTAATGATATACGACTTGCCTGTAATGGCGGAGGCGAAGAATGTATTACAGTTTCATCGAGCTATGACTTCGAAGTGAGCCGAAACACAGTTCACGAAGGAGCAGGTCTTAACCTTGGAGGCGAAGGCATTTGTATTAAAGGAAACGGGGGAAATGGCTCTGTTCATCATAACACAGTTGTTGATTTACCTCGTGATTACAATCCCAACATTCATGAAGACGGAGAGGTTGGTATTTACATCGGAGCATACAGCACAACCAATTATCTTCATAATGTTGATGTTTATTCAAATATCTCGACTACTCCTGTCGGAATTGCTGTAAGCTCGGAAGAAGGCGGGCATACCGATAGTATAAGAATATTCAACAACCTGGTTTATGATTGCTATCAGACTGGAATCCAAATTACAAACTGGGTTGTGCCAAATACAGGTCCCAAAACAAATATTTCAATTGTTAATAATACTGTTTATAATTGCCGTCATTTAACAGGCTCATATCCTGTAGGTCATGGTATTTATGTTGAAAGTAAACATGCTGACGATGAAAACTATGTAGTCAGCAATAACATAGTAAGCAACTGCGGTGAATTTCAAATAAGGGTTTGTTCTGAAGCCCTGCCCCACACTACTGTATCAAACAATCTTTTGTTTGGATATCAGGGCTTGTACGATGAAGATATTACAGGTAGTGATTCAGTCATTGGAGACCCGATGTTTATAAATCCAGATGAAAATGATTTCAGGATTCACGGCTCTTCGCCGGCTATTAACAAGGGAGATAATAGTAAGGTATGCAGTAATTCAGATTACAGAGATGCAGATCGTTTTCAGGAAGAGATATCAGATATTGGAGCGTATGAATGGACACTAGGACTTGACCCTTCTGATCTGCAATCTTCGTTTGTAATTAACGAAATTACTCTGGAAGATAATGAAATCCGCTGTTTTGATGCTTTGAATTCTATATCCTTACCGGAAGCAGATAATAATGCTGAATTTCAGAGTGGAGCAACTGCTACTTTTATAGCAGGAGTAACTATCACACTTAAACCGGGATTTAAAGCCATGGCAGGAAGTTATATCCATGCGTACATAACTGAGGAAGGCAATTTCTGTGATCAATCAGAACAAAATCCTGTTACTGCTCCCCCTGTGTTTAAAAGCATTGCTGTCGAAAACTTTCAGAAAAAAAGTGGTGATATTAAGGAAGATATCAATTTCAGAATCTACCCTAATCCAACAAGTGGAATAATAAATTTTGATACTGATGATCAAATATGCAATCCGTTAATATCGATTATAGATTTAACAGGAAAGGAAGTTTACAAAGGCGAAATAAACTCCGGACTGCAAAGTAAAATTGATGTTTCATATTTGAAAAAAGGATTTTATGTTGT
>CAYUEI010000385.1:0-2648 GCA_964443445.1 uncultured Prolixibacteraceae bacterium
GCCGCGCTTCGCTCGCAATGACGGTACTTCCAACCCGCGTAGCACTAACGTTTGCAATTATGAACAAAAACCTTTATATTTGCGCATAATTATTAACATTACTCTCATGAAACGTGTATTGCTTCCTTCTCAACAGCGTACCTTGAAATCGTTTGGGGAAAATATAAAATATGCCAGGCTTCGTCGTGATCTTTCTTCTGAACAGGTATCAGAAAGGGCAGGTATTTCGCGAAATACACTGATTAAAATTGAAAAGGGAGAGGAAGGTGTTGCTCTTGGGTATTATTTTCGGGTACTGGCAATTCTCGGTCTCGATAAAGACCTGCTCCTCGTTGCTGCCGACGATGAACTGGGGCGCCGTCTGCAAGATGCTAAGCTGACAGTTAAAGAAAGAGCTTCAAGGAAATAACAATGCAAAACAACAAACAAATATATGTTTATTTCGATAGTCAGGATTATCCAAAGCCTGTCTTTATGGGTATTTTGAATAGTGAATTGCTACGAGGCAAGGAGGTCTTTTCCTTTGAAAATGATTCACGGTGGCTTGAGAATAAAGGTCTTAGGTTGCTCGACCCTGATTTATCAGAATTCATGGGTAAGCAATATCTTCCGGTCGGCAAGAGTAATTTTGGTTTATTTCTCGATTCTTCGCCCGACAGGTGGGGGCGTGTTTTAATGAGAAAGAGGGAGGCATTAAAGGCTCGTGTAGAAAACAGACCTGTCAGAACACTTATTGAAGCTGATTATCTAATGGGAGTATATGATGAAAACAGGATGGGGGCATTGCGTTTCAAATTAAATCGGGAGGGTGAATTCATGGATAACGATCGAAATTATTCAACTCCACCTATAACTTCAGTCCGTGAGCTGGAATATGCAAGTCTGCAGATTGAAAACGAAGACTACAGTGATGATTCTGAATATTCTAAATGGCTGAATATGATAGTTGCGCCAGGTTCTTCACTTGGTGGTGCCCGGCCAAAAGCCAATGTAATTGATGAAAATGGTTCTTTATGGATAGCAAAGTTTCCCGGCAGGTATGATTATAAGGATGTCGGAGCCTGGGAAGCAGTGCTTGCTGAGATGGCAAGTCGTTGTGGAATAATTGTTTCCGGTTTTACTGCCCGGAAATATAGTTATAAGTACAATACTTTTCTGACGAAGCGTTTCGATCGTAATAATACAGGGCGTCGTATTCATTATGCTTCCGCAATGACACTGCTGGGGTATACTGACGGGGCCAGCTCTGCTGAGGGTGTTAGCTATCTTGAAATTGCCGAATGGATAATGTCGAACTGCTGTGAACCTGATTATAATCTTAATCAGTTATGGAGAAGGATAGTATTTAATATTGCAGTTTCAAACTGTGACGACCATCTCCGGAATCATGGGTTTCTTTTAACTCCACGAGGTTGGACACTTTCGCCGGCCTTCGATGTTAATCCCGATGAAGAGGGAAGGGCGTTGAAATTAAATATTTCAGAAAATGACAATTCTTTGGATTTTGACATAGCCCTTAGTGTTGCTAAATACTTTGGATTGAAAAATACTGATGCACAAAATATTCTGAGTGAAATAAAGGCTGCAACAGCAGGTTGGCAAAAGACAGCTATAAAATTTGGAATATCGAAATCAGAACAAGATATGATGGCCGGGGCGTTCAGGTGAACCGCTTCGCTTTTGTTAAACAGGCGCAGCCTTAACGTGCGCAGCACTAACGACGACGCAGTCGTCTAACAGAGCGAAGCGATAACGTGCGCAGCACCAACGGACGAAGTCCTAACGAAAGCGCAGCTTTCTAACAACGGCTTGCCGTTTATTTATAAAAATGTATATTTTTGCGCAGATGATGAAAAAAAGTGTTTTTATATTCATTTTTACTGTATTACCGTTCATCCTTTTTGCGCAGTTTGAAATATTTAAAAGAGACCTGCACAAAAACTGGCAGATAGGTGTGATGGGAGGGGTAGATTATCTGGCTTTCGAACTTGAGAAAAATTTTAAGGAGGCAATGATGGATATGAATTCAATCCCCAATTATGATTATTCACTTTTTGTAAATAAACGGTTTACACATAATTTTCTTGTAGGTATAGAATACAAAAAGAATTATTTCTCCGGCTATAAAGATTACTCCGGAAATGTTGTATGGCTTAACTACGATGAGAGGTTTAACAGTGACACTACTCATTTTGTACCTAATCCGATTTATTATTCTACTCATATTTCGTCCTTCTATCTCAACTTCATTTATTATCTGCCCAATTTTTATTCGATGCGCAACAACCTGCTCAATCTTAACATGTATCTGAAGGCAGGTCTTGGATTTTCTATGGTCGGCGTTGAGCTTGGCTACCGTGACTATGCCGATTACGGCCGGTCGGGATTGACATATCCGCTTTATGGAAAGGGAATGGCAAGCACTTCTCCGCGCGATTCCTATGGTACCTGGCATTTGGGTACCGGAATCAATTATTATCTGTCGGAAAGGGTATCGTTAAATGCTGAGGTGATGCTTCTATTCGTCAGCAACGATTATCTCGATGGTGTTCATAATTACAGGGTTATATCCGGTACAAACACCATTCAGCGCATTGGGGTTACCAATGTGGTTGGAGAGCTGAAAGTAGGTATTGCTTATCATTTTA
>CAYUEI010000386.1:0-2630 GCA_964443445.1 uncultured Prolixibacteraceae bacterium
GATAAAAATGATTAATTTTAATTTTTAAGATACCTTTGAGTAATACTTTTATAAATTCATAAATCAAATAAGATGCATAAAGTTTACCTTATCTATAACCCTGTCAGCGGAAATAAAAAAAGTCATTTAATTGTTGAAAAAGTGCTTCAGATCTTCGATAAAGGAGGATTGAAGACTGAAGTTATTAAGACGGAATATGCTGGTCATGCTAGAGAATTAGCTGGATCACTTGATTTTTCCGGATATGATGGTTTGTGTGTAATTGGGGGAGATGGAACTATGCATGAAATAGTTAATGGTATGCTTAAAAGGGAAGACAAAGCAAAAATTCCTATTGGCCTTATTCCCGGCGGAACAGGGAACTCTTTTATGCGGGATATCGATGCTCTTGACCCTGAAGTTGCAGCTTTACGAATTTTAACCGGAAGGATAAGAAAAGTTGATATAGCAAAAGTTGAAGCTAAAGGTGAAATTATTTATGGTTTCAATATTGTAGGATGGGGATTGGCAACTGAAATACTTCAAACTGCAAATAAACTTAAATGGCTTGGTGGTCAATGCTATAATATAGCTTCTATTGTTGAAATTATTAGAAACAAACCCCGCCTAGCTCGACTTAAAATTGAAAAACAAAATCTTGCCGGCGATTATGGTTTTATTCTTGGTTGTAATACTATTAATACTGGTAAAGCAATGAAAATGGCTCCTCTCGCTCAAACTAATGACGGCCTTATTGACCTTATCGTACTTAGAAAAGCAGGACGACCTGCTATGCTATATTTATTTACTAAGCTTTTTAAAGGAAGACATGTTGGTCATCCTGCTGTTGGTTATTACCAGATCAAACAATTCTCAATTGAACCACTTGAAGATCACGTTCTTAATATTGACGGAGAGCTTATTGGCTGTACTCCGGTTAATGTTAAAATGCTTCCCGGAGAGATTGAAGTTCTGGTCTGATAAATATAAATCTGCTTTATCTATACTTTTATATAATAATCCAATAAATAAAAAAATAGTATTTTTACCTGCAAACTAACATTTTTTTAAATGAACAAAATAGTCCCTTTCTTATTGATAATAATTCTATTGCCCCTTTATTCATTCTCTCAGACAGATGAAAGTGTATGGGGTGTATCTGTCGATTATGGAACTATTCAATACAAGGGAGAATTAGACGATCAGTTATTCAAATTCGATAAATGGCAAGGCGGATATGGTCTTGAAATTTCAAGATATATTTCTCCTTCTTTTAATTTCGGTGTTAGAGGAGGATATAACTTTTTAAGTGCAGCGAAGAATGATTCACTTGGAATTCTTTCTATGAAGGGTGATATGTACTCTCTTGCAGGAAATATTGAATGTAAGTTTGCCAATGGTTCAATTATTTCAAAGAATGCATTTATCAAACCTTATATTAAAATTGGAGGAGGTAAATTATTCGGGAAAACATGGGGTAAGAACTTCACTCCAGGAGATAGTCTTCTTCGTGATTATTCTTACTCAATGAGCAACGACTGGATGTATTCAGCTTCTGTTGGTACTAAAATAAGAATTACTAAAAATATTAATGCTTTTATTGAACTTACTAACCTTTGGGTTACTTGCGTAGGAATGGATGGCGCTAAAGGTGATGAATCAAAAGATAGATTTTTAAGGTTAAATGCCGGTATCAGCTTTGCTCTTGGTGAGTTTAAAGACTCTGATAATGATGGTGTTTCTGATAGAAATGACAAGTGTCCGCGAACTCCTGATAAAGTTGTTGTCGACGATAATGGCTGTCCTCTTGATTCTGATGAAGATGGAATTCCGGATTTTAAAGACGATTGCCCTTTGGAAATAGGAAGTATTAAGACAAATGGATGTCCCGACAGAGATAATGATGGAGTTGCAGATAAAGATGATGATTGTCCGGATGATAAAGGAAAGATTAGCAATTCAGGCTGCCCTGTTGAAGAGAAACCAAAAGCTGAATCATCCACTCAGCCTCAAACTAACATGGGATACCCTCAGGGAGTAAATATTATTTTTATAAATCCGGGAACGAATCAAAACGGAACTGTCCAAATACCCGGTATTTTATTAGATTCTGATATGGATGGTGTATCAGATAATATTGACAAATGCCCGGGGATTAAAGGTCCTGTTGAAAATTTTGGCTGCCCCGATAGCAGTAAAACCATAACTTCATTTAAAAATGAAGTAACTCCACCGGCAATATCTGAAGAATGTCCAGGTGATAAAGATTGTGACGGTATTTCTGACATTAATGATTTATGTCCTGATGAACCCGGTTCTCTTAGAAATAATGGATGCCCTATTGAACACCTAAGCCCTAAATGGAAAAAGGAATATAAAATTGCACCTGTACATTTCATTACCGGGAAAAGCAACCTTACTGATTATTCAAAAGGTAACGTGGATAAACTAATTGATCTTTTATCGAAAAATAAAGAATTGAACGTATGGTTGTTCGGACATACTGATCCCGTCGGCTCAGAAGAATTCAATGAAAAACTCTCCGAAGAAAGATTGATGACAATTGTTAATTATATGACGTCAAAGGGTATTCCCAAAGAAAGAATATATACAATGGCATTTGGAGAATCGTTCCCTGCAAGCCTTGGAAA
>CAYUEI010000387.1:0-2629 GCA_964443445.1 uncultured Prolixibacteraceae bacterium
ACCTATTAACAGCAAATTGATAAACACAATCAGACTGCAAATTCTACACCTGAAAACACTCCCGCACAGTTTCATTAATTCTCTTTTTCCCGACTAATCAGAAATACCGCAACTCTTTTTAGCCATAGTTTAATCCCGAATAACAATAACTTTTATTGTTGAACTCGGGACAGTAAATGAATTACATAGCTAAAATATAAAAATATACTTAAGAATTAGAATTTTTTAAGGGATAATTGACTGATGATAAGTTTTTTTAGATGAATGGATTCCTTTTATAAAAGAAAAACCCGGAAAAATCTTTCCGGGTAATTTCATTTGGTTTAGTTGTAAAATAAAATTGATTGGTTTATTCTTCTTTTTGTTCAGCTTCATAAGCTTTCAATAATTCTTCCTGAACGTCGGCAGGTACTTTTTCGTATGCATCATATTCAAGATTGAACCATCCGCGACCCCCTGTAAGAGAACTGAGAGAAGTTGAATATTTATCCATCTCTTTCAGAGGTACTTTAGCCGATATTTTTTCATATCCTTTTTCACTTCCCATACCCATGATGATTGCACGTCGACCCTGAAGGTCACTCATAACATCACCCATTCTTTCGCTTGGTGTGAAAACTTCCAGATTGTAAACAGGTTCAAGAATCTTTGGACCAGCTTTTTTGAATGCCATACTGAACGCATTACGCCCGGCAAGCTTGAATGATATTTCATTTGAATCAACAGGGTGCATCTTACCATCGTAAACACAAACCCTGATATCACGTGCATAAGAACCGGTTAATGGGCCTGTTTCCATTTTTTCCATAATTCCTTTCACAATTGCCGGAAGAAAACGTGCGTCAATCGCTCCTCCTACAATACAGTTGCAGAAAATTAATTTTCCTCCCCATGTAAGTGGATATTCTTCTTTTCCCCTGAGGGTTACAATCATTTCTTTACCGTCGATTTTGAATACTTTAGGATCTGCCATTCCTTCTTCCCAAGGCTCAATTATCATGTGAACTTCACCAAACTGTCCTGCTCCACCTGATTGTTTCTTGTGGCGGTAATCAGCTTGTGCAGCTTTAGTAATTGTTTCGCGATAAGGAATTTTTGGAGTTATAAAGTTGGTGTTGATTTTATATTCCTTGTCAAAGAACCACTTAATAACATTTAGATGGTATTCATTCTGAGCATCAATTATAAGCTGCTTCAACTCTTTTGAATGATATACTTTGAACGAAGGGTCTTCGTCACGCATTCTGTGTAAAACTTCACCTACCTTTTCATCGTCTGATTCACTCTCAGCCTTGATTGCTGTAGTAATAAGAGGTGTTGGGAAAACAATAGGTTCAAAGTTGTAGTCTGCTTCTTTTACACTTAAAGTATGATTTACTTTTGTTTCTTTCAGCTTTACAGTTGCTCCCATGTCGCCGGTTACCAATTCAGTAACTTTATTTCTGGTTTTTCCTGCTACAGCGAAAATCTGCGACATACGTTCTTTGCCCTGTTTTGTTGTATTTATAAGGTCGATACCTTCAACAATGGTTCCCGAAATTACTTTAAAGAATGTAACTTCACCGATATGCGATTCAATACTTGTTTTGAATACAAACAATGAAGCAGGGCCTGAAGAAATTGCTTTAACCGCTTTACCGTTTACTTCAGCTCTTGGTTCTACTTCGGCTGGAGAAGGAACATTGTTGACAACAAATTCCATGAAACGGCGTACTCCCATGTTTTTCTTTGCTGAAGTACATAAAAATGGGAAAAATGTGCAGGCTTTCATCCCTAATTTTATGCCCTGACGCATTTCATCTTCTGAAAGAGAACCTTTTTCAAAATAGAGCTCCATTAATGCTTCATCATTTTCAGCAGCTTTTTCTATTAGGTCATTATGCAGTTTATCTGCTTTTTCTTTTTCTGAAGCAGGGATATCAAGTACTTGTGGCTCTCCGCCATCGGGACCGTACTGATACATTTTCATTTTTAATACGTCAATTATTTGATTGAATCCAATACCTGCATTAACAGGATACTGAATCAGCGTTACACTATGGCCGAATTTATTGATAGTGTTTTCAAGTAATTGATCAAAATTTACATTTTCATGGTCGAGACCGTTGGCCAACATTATTACCGGTTTTTTTAAAGAATGTGCAATACGCATTGCTCCTTCAGTTCCGGCACCAATACCATCAGATGCATTGATAACGCAAACAGCAGTTTCAACTACATTGAGAGAAGAAGTTACTGCTCCGGCAAATGCTTTCATTCCCGGTGCGTCTATAATGTTTATTTTTTTATCGTTGAATTCAGTGTAGAGGAGGGATGCAAATATTGAATTTCCATATTCCTGCTCGATTGGGGTATAGTCTGAAGCTGTGTTTTTACTGTTAACATCGCCTCTGCGGTTCAGAATACCACCCTCGAAGAGCATAGCTTCTGCGAGGGTGGTTTTCCCGGCGCCCGCATTCCCAATCAACGCAATATTGCGAATTTGTTCTGTTTTATAAGTTTTCATAAGTTGTATTTAAATTGTTGTTTTTACTCGTTATTTTTTAATGAGAACCCCAAAAATAATAATATTTTAATAACAATCAAGTGTTGTACAACTAATCTGAAATTTTATAAAAATTATCTTTTT
>CAYUEI010000388.1:0-2622 GCA_964443445.1 uncultured Prolixibacteraceae bacterium
CTAAAACAAACATCTCATCATCAGAGAGTGTGATATAATACTTGTTTTTCAATGTCTTAGACTTACCGGGAATAGCAATATGCTGCCATTCGTAAAACCCAGAACACAAAACTATACATCTCCTTTTTTCAAAAGCTTCTCCAAAAAGATTACTGTCAGAAATATTTTCTCCCCTGGCATTCAAAGTATTATACCTCTTATAGAAATTATCTATCTGATCTTTACCTTTTATATTTCCGGGCAGATAACCCCATGTGAAATCCTGAATTTCATCGGGTTGCATATTCGTTATTATTGGCATCTGAGGATGATCAAATCCATTGGCAAATTTTATTTCAGGAAGAATAAGGGCCTGCTTTTCAGTTATAACCTTGCTTTTTACAAGCTTATCAGTATTGCCTTTGTTGATATTATAATAGAAACACATAAGCTATTTTACTTGAATTATATCTTCTAATCGGGTTGTATAATTTTTAGAAAGCTTTTCCTGTCGCAGCTTCCACTCTTTATCTTTCCCCTGAGCTGCCAGTTTTAGCGTATCACGGCCATAACGCCGGTTTACACTATCGGAAACAGCTGAAATAATGTTATGCCTTTCCATGTCTTTCTCATAAAACAAATTTCCCTGCAATTGGTTTTCAGGAACGATGCCATCAACAATTACACCTACTTTCTTGTAAAGAAGTCCTTGTCTGAATATTCTCTCCAAAGCCTTAAAAGCAGCTTTCACCAGCAAAACATTGTCGTTTGATGCAACTTCAAGGATAACAGTCTGGCTTTTGTAATAAAACTTGTCAGTTTCAGAAAAGGGGTCAGTATGAATGAACAAAGTAAGCATGTTGGCAGCAGATTTTTGCTTTCTGAGTTTTTCGGCACACCTTACAGCATGAGTAGCAATTGCTTCCATGATTATTTCTTTATCAGTAAGTTTTTTCCCAAATGCACGTGTTGTTGCTATAACTTTTTTTGATTTTGGAACTTGTTCAAATATTATACAAGGTTCACCGTTGAGCTCTCTTTGTATCCGATGCCCGGCAACTGTCATATTCTTTTTTACCCAGTGCTCATCAAGCTGCGAAAAGATTAGAGCATTATCAATCTGATTTCTAAGAAGCATTTTTTGATATTGCCTCCCTATTCCCCAAACTTTTCCAATAGGAGTATTCTTAAGAATTGCCTTTCTTATTGCCTCATTTTCAATAATGAAAACACCTGTTTGCTTAGCTTCCTTATTAGCTATCTTCGCAAGAGATTTTGTTGCTCCTGCACCTATACCGACCGGAATTCCTGTGTCCCGAAGTAATTTTTGCCTGAGATGTGTTAAAAAATCATATAAATCGGGAATGCCATCAAGGTTAAGAAATGATTCATCTATTGAATAAACCTCTATCTCAGGAATCTCACTCCGCAATGTATCCATAACCCGCTGAGACATATCACCATATAATGCATAATTTGAGGAAAAACAAAATACATTGTTTGCTCTGAAAAAGCTTTCCCTTTTAAAAGCCGGCTCCCCCATTTTAATACCAAGCTGTTTTGCTTCATTTGAACGGGAAATAACACAACCGTCATTATTTGAAAGCACCACAACCGGTTTACCTTCAAGGTCAGGCCTGAAAACTCTCTCACACGAGACATAGAAATTATTGCAGTCGGCAAGCCCTATCATCTTTTCAATGCTTTTTTATTGAATATGTTACAGTCCCCCAAATCCTGAAATCGTTTTCACTATTGATTTTTATTGGCTTATACTTCTCATTCTCAGGACAAAGAAAATATTCACCCTTAATCTTTTTAAATCTTTTAACAGTAAATTCTCCATCTATTATACACACAACAATTGAATTTTCTCTTGGTTCAATAGATTTATCGACAACAATAAGGTCGCCATTTCCAATACCTGCATTTATCATTGAATCGCCGTTAACCCTCCCAAAGAAAGTAGCACTTGGATTTTTAATCAGCTCAATATTAAGGTCTATCCTTCCTTCAATATAATCATCGGCAGGCGATGGAAATCCGGCTGAAATGCCCGTTTGAAATAAAGGCAACTCCAATTTTGAAGTAATATCCGATTCGAAAATTTCAACTTCACCCGACCCATTTAATCTTCTTACTTTTGACATGTCTACTGAAAAAGAATATAATTTTTACTGCTCTTGTTTACAGGTATAAAATTAATTCTAAAAATTATAAATATCTTTGATTTAAAAATATTAATGGATTATCTTAAAATAACTATAACGCTTAGTCCCGACAAGCAGGAGTACCGTGATGTGTTAATGGCCGGGTTAGCCGATGAAGGCTTCGAAAGCTTCGTGGAAAACGAAGATACGCTGGAAGCATATATCCCAAGTCCAGATTTCAAAAAAGAAAGTTTAAACATTGACTTTGGCGATCTTTTCAAAATAGAGTGGATTGAAGAGTTTATTCCTGATAAGAACTGGAATGAAGAATGGGAAAAGAATTACTTCAAACCACTTGTAATTGCCGACCGATGTGTTGTCAGGGCTCCATTCCACGAAGATTTTCCTAAGTGCGAATATGAAATTATCATTGAACCGAATATGGCTTTTGGCACCGGAAATCACGAGACTACCTACATGATGATGGAGCATA
>CAYUEI010000389.1:0-2608 GCA_964443445.1 uncultured Prolixibacteraceae bacterium
TCTTTTTCAGAAATATTCCCATAGCCTATTAATAATTTGGAAGTATTCAATCCGTAATCATCAGTAAATGAATTATAAGTATATACCTGAATACCCCTCTCGATCATTTTATCAGAAAAGGACGATTTAAAAATTCTGCTTTTAAAATCTACTACCAAAAACAATCCTGATGAATCACCACAAATATCTATATCATCGTTAAAAAGGTTTTTAATTTCAGAAATCACGATGTTGCGTTTCCGTTTATATAGAAATTTCATCTTGTATAAGTGTTTTTCGTAATCTCCGGTTTGAATAAATTTCATCATTGCCAATTGTGCCACAGATGAAATTTCAGACAAACCTTTTTTAATATAAGCAGTAAAATCAGTTATTAAACATTCTGGAAGTACAATATATCCAAGACGCAATGAAGGAAACATGGTTTCACTAAAAGTCCCGACATGAATTACATGTTCAGGATTAAGAAAATGCATTGATTGAACCGGCATTATTTTATAATGAAAGTCACTGTTATAATCATTCTCAATAATGAAAGTATTCTTTTCCACAGCATAATCAATCAGATCAATTCTACGCCTGACCGGCAATATCGCTCCGCTTGGAAAATGATTTGAGGGTGTCACTAAAACCGGACAGGATAAATGCTTTAGTTGTTCATCTTCGGTTACCAATCCATTTTTATCAACAGAAATACTGAACAACTCAAATTTTTGCTCTCTTAAGCAAGAACTTATTGAACGGTAGCAAGGATTTTCTATAATAAACTTATCCTCCTTTTGTCGTAAGAAACCTGAAATTGATTTAATCCCGTTTAGCGTTCCTGATGTTATAACTATTTGATCGGAAGAAGTCGTTAATCCTTTTCTTTTACGCAACATTTCAACTATACTTTCTCTAAAATCAATTATCCCAAGAGGATTGGTATATCCAAAATGATTAGTTGTTAAATGGGAAGCTTCTCTAAGGGCACCTTCCCATTTATTAATTGGAAAATGCTCAGAATCAGGTGTAACAATATCAAAATCTATCAGCTCTTTTTTATTTTCTTTTGATTCAGATATTGTTTTTGATACCTCAATGCTATTAATTTTTAAACTATGACTAATTCCTTCAGAAACAAAAGTCCCAGATCCTGCCCTGCTTTCCAGATAACCTTCAATCAACAACTGCTCATAGGCAAACATCACGGTATTTCTGGAAATTCCAAGTTCTTTTGAAAGAATTCGTGTTGCAGGCAGCTGATCATTTTCCTTTATTTTTCCACAGAGAATACTACTTTTTATAGATTCATATAATTGACGTGCCAAAGGAATAGCAGAATTTTTATCTATTGATAAGGGATGCATAAATTGGCTCTGTTAAAACAAATAAAATTGGCTCTAAAAATAACCAATATATGCTATTAATATTGCAAAAGTTTAAAGGAAAAAATATGATATCAAAACGAAAATTAGGGAATACATCTGAAAAGGTCAGTGAAATAGGGCTCGGATGTATGTTAATGGGCACAAGGATCAACGAAAAAGAATCGTTCCAAATGCTTGATTACTATAACAGTAAAGGTGGAAACTTCCTCGACACGGCAAACTGTTATGCATGGTGGGAAGGTTCAGGTCAGTTTAACGGTGAAGAAAGCGAATTAACACTGGGCAAATGGATTAAAGAACGAAAAAACAGAAAAGAAGTGTTTCTTTCCACAAAAGTGGGTGCTCGTCTGCCGGATCCTTCATCAGTTTATGGTAAAGATGGCCAGATTCAATGGGAAAAAGTGCGGGGAGCATATGAATATCTTAAACCTTCAATAATAAGAAAAGGCATCGAAGACAGCTTAAAAAGGCTTCAAACTGATTACATAGATTTATATTTTTTACATGTTGACGACAGGTCTGTATCCCAGGAAGAAGTCATGTATGAATTAAATGAGTTGGTAAAACAAGGAAAGGTTCGTTACATCGCCTGTAGCAATTTCAAAACATGGAGAATGGTTAAAGCTAATACAATTGCACAGCAAAAAGGTTGGAGTCAATTTGTGGCTATTCAGCAACAATACTCGTTTTTACAACCCAAACCAGGAACTGATTTTGGAATCTCAGAACATGCCGATCAGGAATTATTTGATTACATCGAAACTGAAAAAAATATCACACTGATTGCTTATTCTCCTTTGCTAAAAGGAATATTCGATGAAAAAGTAAGAGAAAACAAAAGTTGGGTATGGAATTCATTTGACTGGGAAGGATCAATGTCACGCATCACAAAAGTACAAAAGTTGGCTAAAGACTTAAATATTACTGTAAATCAGTTAGTTTATTCAATACTCCTGCATGAGAATCAAAATATCATTCCTTTGGTTGGAACAAGCAACTGGAATCAACTTACTGAAAATATTGAATCCGTGAAAATCAAATTAAGCCCTGACCATTTAAAGTATTTATACGATATTGAGTAAAGTAATTTCTATTCCCATATATTTTTTTCTCTTTGTATTTATGGTATCCCGACTTATCGAATTATAATTCTACAAGTCGGGATTTCCAATTTTATATATGAATTTTAATGGGTATTTATTATTTGATTTCTTATGAAAAACGATTATTTTCGCAGC
>CAYUEI010000390.1:0-2604 GCA_964443445.1 uncultured Prolixibacteraceae bacterium
ATTTCATATACAGTTCCGTAGACCTTGTTTTCATGGTTGATAAAAACCTTTTCATTAATATTTAAAGCCTTAATGGAGTGCTTATAAGCTAGTTCTCTCGACTCTTCGGTAAGTTCCGCTAAATTTTCTTTAATTGGTTTATATGATAAATGAAATTTTGCTTTGTTTGCATCAGTTGCAATATTTATCCAAAAGGGTTCGGCTATTCGGCTTGTGTCCTTTTCAATTGTTGAATAAACTGCATATTCAAAATTATAAGGAAAATTTTCTTCAAATACCTGATATTTCTTTTCCGGAAAGCTTATTCTGTAATATCCCCTGGGTTTTGGGATATAATCTTTTTTGCATCCTGAAAGAGATAAAAAGAATACTGCAGTTATTATGGTAACGATAATCCTCATATTGCGTAAAAATAATGTTTATGAGTAAACGAATATTATAAAGGATTATTAAAAATGATTTTAATTTTTTTTATACGCCTTTTATCAAGCGATTCAACAATAAAATCAATATTACCATGAGATATTTTTTCATTTTGCTTAGGGAAATCGCTTTTTATTTCAAGTAATAAACCGGCAAGAGTATCTGATTCACCTTTTATTTCTTCAAAAAGGTTGTCGTCAAGATCACATATTCTGTAGAAATCATTTAATTGAGTTTTGCCATCAAAAATGAAAGTATTATCGTTTACTTTAGAATATAAAACATCATCATCGTCGAATTCATCAATAAGGTCACCAACTATTTCTTCCAGAATATCTTCAAGAGTTATTATTCCTTGAGTTCCACCGTATTCGTCAACCACAATTGCCATGTGAACCTTCGACTTTTGGAATTCTTTTAAAATGTCATCTAATTTTTTGTTTTCAGGAACGTAGAATGGCGGTCTTAAAAGCGACTGCCATCTGAAATGTTCAAGATCAGCGATATGGGGTAAAAGATCTTTTATATAAAGAATACCTTCAATATTATCAAATGTCTCATCATAAACCGGAATTCTTGAATATCCGGAATAATTAATTGTATTAATGATCTTATCGGGAGTTGAATTATTTTCCAGTGCGACAACATCAATTCTGGGGGTCATAATCTGATAAGCACAAGTAGTACCAAATTTAACAATTCCCTCAAGGATATCCTTATCGTCAGAAAGCTCTTCTTCTGAAGTAAGTTCCAGAGCCTGTGAAATTTCATCAATAGAAATTGTTTTATATTTTGAAACTCTTCTGTTAATTATTGAAGTAGAATTTACCAGCAGATAAATTAAGGGAGAGAACAATTTCATTGAAACCCAAATAGGTATAGCCATAAACTCAGCAAAACCCAGAGAGAATATTGCTGCATATATCTTAGGCAATATCTCGCCGAACAGCAATATCAGGAAAGTAATAGCTACTGTTTGAATAATAAATCCAAGCACTACAGCATTTGAAAAGTCAACAATATTATTTACAATGTAAGTTGATAAGATAACAATCCCTACATCAATGAAACTATTGCCAATAAGTATTGTTGCGAGTAACTTTTCAGGTACATTAAGAAGTTGCCTGATTGTCTGATGGCTTTTTTTCTTTGATTCGTTGAAGTTAGCCTTATCAGAGGGGGAAAGCGAAAAGAAAGCAACTTCGGAACCTGAGACAACAGCTGATGCAAATAGCATTACAATAATAACAACCAGGCCAATTATTACACCAATAGTAATCGGATAAAAACTTATTGTTTCAGCTGCATTATTTACTAATACTGTAGTATCGGGTTCCAAAGCTTAATTTATTTAGTTTAAAACGGCAAATCATCTTCCGGTTCACTTGAATATATATCATCGTTTTTAGTTCCGGGAGAAGAGGCATTGCCCTGGTTTTGATAATTAGTATTGTTTTTTTGATCGTCGTCAGATTCTTTTTTACCTAAAAGTTGAATAGAATCGGCAACAATCTCAGTAACGTATTTTTTCACTCCATCCTTATCTTCATAGGAACGGCTTTTTAATCTGCCTTCAACATATATTTGTTTGCCTTTTTTTAAGTAATTACCTGCAAATTCAGCAAGATTACCCCAGGCAACAATGTTATGCCAATCGGTTGTGGTTATTCTTTCTCCGTTTTTTGTATAACTTTCACTTGTTGCAATCGGAAACTGAGCAACAGCTCTGTCTTTATCGAGATGACGAACTTCAGCGTCCTTGCCGATATTTCCAATTAAAATAACTTTGTTTACTGACATAGTCTGAGGTTTTTAAGAATTAGACATTTCTTTATTTGTTAATGAAGTCATAAAACTACAACATTGAATTTTATTTTCAATATATTCTGATATTAATAGTGATAAATATTTTATGAGTATTTGCATTTCGATAGTTAAATGGATTAAAACGCAACATTTATTAAAATTTAAAATCCAAAAATATTGATTTTGAAATACTGTAAAAAATTATCTGTACAAAAATATTTAAGAATAAATGACATCTTTATTTAGTGGGTTTCTTTTTTTCTGAATACCAATATCTTTCCACTCTTTTAAGAAAAAAGAAAATAACAAAAAAAAGTAGTAATGTTTGTTTTATTTCTGGGAAAAAAATTATCTTTGCCAACCACTAATAAAATA
>CAYUEI010000391.1:0-2601 GCA_964443445.1 uncultured Prolixibacteraceae bacterium
ACAAGATCAACAACATACAATGCCAACACAGTACCTGTGAATGCTTTTTTTAATCTTTCAAATAAGGGGAAACAAACACTAAATGAGATAAAGCTTAATACCAGCACAACGGCAATTGGTACTAATGCTTTCAGGGATTGTAGTTCGCTTGCAAGTTTTCCTCTTCCTCCTTCTTTAGAATCTATCGGATTAAGAGCGTTTAAAAGTTGTTCTAATTTTACCGGGGAATTGACTATTCCTGGATCTGTAATTTCAATAGGAGAAAGTGCTTTTGAAGAAAGTGGAATTCTAGAAGCCATTATCAATGGACCTCTTACCGAAATTGCAAAAAAAACATTTATGGAATGTCCGGCTCTTAAAAGAGTTTCCTTACCTCAAACTTTAATATCAATAGGAGATTCTTCATTTTTTAGATGTGAATCTTTACATAGGACTAGATTTCCAGATTCTCTTAAAACAATTGGAATAAGAGCCTTTTATTATTGTGATTTTTATGATTTTAGTTTAAATGAAGGCTTAGTTTCTATAGGTGAAGAAGCTTTTTATAATTGCAAAATTGAACAACAAATTATTATTCCTGTATCAATTAGAACTATTGGGAAGGGAGCTTTTCGGAAAAATCTAATTCCAAGTTATTATGTTGAAAATGGAAATCAGTATTATTCTTCTTTAAATGGTGCATTGTATAACAAAAATTTTTCTGAATTAGTAAAAATCCCAATTATGTTTGGCAGAAGTTTTCATATACCGTCTTCAGTTAAAATTATTGCACCCTATGCAATTGAAGGTTCAGCAAGCCTTTATGAAATTTTTATTCCAGAATCAGTTGATAGTATAGGTGAAGGGGCTTTTTTAGGTATTACTCCAGAAATAATTGTCTTAGGTGATAGTATTCCTACTGATATTGAAGGATATAGAGTTTTTGACTATTATGAAATTCCTGTATTACATGTCCCACTCGGCTCAAAAAGTTTATATCTTGAAACAGAGCCTTGGTTTAGATTTAAAATTGAAGAAGGTAAATTATTGAAATTATCAAACACGAATATTTCTTTGTCAAATATTTCTAACAGTAGCACAGAAGTCATTGTTTTTTGCAATAACTTTTGGACAGCAGTTTCTGATCAATCTTGGCTAAAAGTAACCCCGTCAACTACATTATTTGGTGATTCAGTTATTATAGTAACTGTTGATCAGAATACGGGAGAGGAAAGGAAGGCCAATGTTATTGTTATGAGTCCTGAAAAAATCGATACTGTATTTGTAACTCAAGAAGAATTTAGTGGCATTTTGTTTTCTGATACTATTGTTAAAATTAATGCAACAGAAATCTTATCGGCGACAATTAATGTGTTTTCAACTGGTAATTGGATTGCAAGCCCCGGTGAAGAATGGCTGTCTGTATCTCCTGCAACCCCTGTTAATGGCAACGGAACTTTAAATATTCAGGCTCAACCTAACGATGGCAATGAAAGGAGTGCTACTATTACTGTAATTTCAGAAGGTGCGTTGAATTATATTACTGTAATTCAGACCGCAGGGACTAATTATGTCTCTGAATTAAAAAATGAAAACAAACTTGTTGTCTCCCCAAATCCTGCTAAAGATTTCATTCAACTAAATAATATTAAGGAGAAAGGAGAAATTTCAATTTATAATTCATGTGGAATGAAAATTAAAAATATTAATATTGAAGCAATGAATTTAATTGACATTTCAGATTTGAAAAGTGGGTTTTACTTTATCACTTTTGATAACAAATGGGGTAAATTCCTGAAAAATAATTAACATCGTAAGTTTAAAATATTTAATGACTATGAAAAGAATTTTAACCACTCTTTTACTTGTATTTTTAGCTTCTGCAGCTTGTTTTTCACAATTTTCCAGGGGAACAGTTAAAGAAAGCCTGAAAATCGACAGCAAGATTCTGGGTAAACAGGTGAATTATACTATTTACCTCCCTTTCGATTATGAATCGTCAAATCGTTTATACCCTGTAGTATATCTTCTTCACGGTATGGGCGATAATGATATGGGCTGGATGCAGTTCGGTGAAGCTCACCTTATTGCTGACGAACTTATCGCTTCCCGCGAAATCCCTCCAATGATTATTGCTATGCCCGACGCCGGCGTCTCTTTTTATATCAACAACTTCGATAATTCAGTTCGCTACGAAGATTTCTTTATTCAGGAGTTTATGCCTTTCATCGAAAAGACTTATCGCATCAGGACTGAAAATAGGTTCAGAGGTATTGCCGGACTTTCTATGGGTGGCTTTGGTACTATGAATTATGCTTTCAAATACCCCGAAAAATTCGCTGCCTGTGTTGCTCTCAGTGCTGCTGTTTTTTCTCCCGAAACTACTAAGTTGGTTGATGAGGCTGGTTGGCAAAGGATTCATAAAGGTTTATTCGGACCTTACAAAGATGGAGAAGATAAGCTTTCTGCTCATTATAAAAATAACAACCCTATTGATGTTACTGAAAAGAAGGGCAAGGATGCTTATAATTATTTAAGAATATATATTGACTGCGGTGACGATGACTTCCTGACCGACGATAACTGCCGCCTTCATATTCACCTTAATAAACTTGGCATCAA
>CAYUEI010000392.1:0-2601 GCA_964443445.1 uncultured Prolixibacteraceae bacterium
ATTTCAATTTGTATGGGTACTGCCTGCTATGTAAGAGGAGGTGAACAAGTACTTGATGAATTTAAACGACAATTGAAAATCGATGTAGGGGAAACCACTGCTGACGGTAAGTTTTCTCTCAGCGCCCTGCGTTGTGTTGGTGCTTGCGGACTGGCACCCGTTGTAATGATAGGTGAAAAGGTTCACGGAAGAGTTGCTCCTGCAGATGTTAAAACTATTCTGTCTGAATATAAAGAAGGTTGTATAAAATAAAACAAGCTCAAGATAATCAATAAAAAAATCCGGTCGTTTAAACCGGATTTTTTGTTATATGTTTTTTTCTTATTTATCAGAAAATGTGGAAAGCTACTGTTACACCAGCAACAACCACTGATACCATCGACATAAGCTTGATAAGAATATTCAAGCTTGGTCCTGATGTATCTTTGAAAGGATCACCAACTGTATCTCCTACAACTGCTGCCTTATGAGTCTGACTGCCTTTACCTCCGAGATTTCCTTTTTCAACATATTTCTTTGCATTGTCCCATGCTCCACCGGCATTGTTTAACATTACTGCCAAAGTGAAACCAGTTGTCATTCCTCCCATCAAAAGTCCAACTACTCCGGCAACTCCAAATACTAAACCTATTACAACCGGAACGGCTATAGCTAATAATGCAGGTAGCATCATTTCTTTCTGAGCTCCTATCGTTGAAATTTCAACGCACTTTGCATATTCAGGTTTTCCTTTACCTTCAAGGATTCCAGGTATTTCACGGAATTGCCTTCTTACTTCATCAACCATCGCTCCGGCTGCTCTTCCTACTGCTTTCATTGTCATAGCACAGAAAACAAACGCCATCATGGCTCCAATGAATAACCCGCTTAAAAGTATAGGATTTAAAAGAGTAAGGTTATAATATGATGTGAAGTCCTGTAAGGAAGCGGATGAAATCACTACCTGTTTTACTCCTTCAGCTACTGTATCTGATTTATCAAGTACGAATTGTATTCCGTTGCTAACTAAAACATCTCCTTCATGAAGTGCCTTGCCCAGCCAGATCTTTATTTCTTCCATATAAGCAGCAACAAGAGCCATAGCTGTTAAGGCCGCGGAACCAATTGCAAAACCCTTTCCTGTTGCAGCTGTTGTATTTCCAAGCATATCAAGAGCATCGGTACGCTCTCTGACTTCTTTTGGAAGCTCAGACATTTCTGCGTTTCCTCCCGCATTATCAGCAATAGGTCCAAAGGCATCTGTGGCAAGTGTTATACCTAATGTTGAAAGCATTCCAACTGCGGCAAAACCAATTCCATATACCCCTTCTCCAAAGTCTGAAAAACCACCGGCAAAACCATAGGCAGCTATGATACCTGCTACTATCGTTACAACCGGAATCCATGTTGAATACATCCCTGTTGCTATCCCGTCGATTATTGTTGTAGCCGGACCTTGTTGGGCTTGTTGTGCAATTCCTCTCGTTGGTTTATATTCATCGGATGTAAAGTATTCAGTTCCCTGTCCAATTATTACTCCTGCTACCAATCCCGCTACTACTGAGCCAAATACTCCCCATGTTATTATTCCGAAATAGGCCATTATTGCAACTGCTACAAGTATAAGTACTGAACTTCCTCCTGTCCCAAGTAATAGTGCATTTAAAAGGTTTTTCTGAGTAGCCGATTCTTTTGTCCTTACCATGAAAATTCCGGCTATGGAAAGTATGATCCCAATTGCTGCAACAAGCATTGGCGCAATTACTTTTGTTGTTTGCTCTTCTGTATTTATTGATAAAGCTGCCCCTAACGCTGCCGTTGCTAATATCGATCCGCAATACGATTCGTAAAGGTCAGCTCCCATTCCTGCTACATCACCAACGTTATCACCAACGTTGTCAGCTATTGTAGCCGGATTTCTCGGGTCATCTTCAGGAATACCTGCTTCTACTTTTCCTACTAAGTCAGCTCCTACATCGGCTGCTTTTGTATATATTCCGCCTCCCACACGTGCAAATAATGCCTGTGTCGAAGCTCCCATACCAAACGTAAGCATGGTAGCCGTAATTTCAACTAACTTTTGTGATTCTTCTAAGCCGGCTTTAACAAAGGTCAAACCTAAAAAGGAAAGCCCGTCTCTCATGTGCTCTGCAGTGTAAACAAGCTTTGTCAGAATGATATACCAAAGCGAAATGTCAAGAAGACCAAATCCAACTACTACAAGACCCATCACTGCTCCACTCCTGAAAGCTACTTTCAAACCTTTGTTCAATGATTCTGAAGCTCCCTGGGCTGTTCTCGCCGATGCATTGGTCGCTGTCTTCATTCCCAGAAATCCACATAGCCCCGAGAAAAAACCTCCGGTTAAAAAGGCTACGGGTACAAATGGATTTTGAACTCCCATGTAAGCAAGTAGTAGAAGTAATAAAACCAAAACTATGAATACAATGGTAACTACTTTGTACTGACGCTTCAGATAAGCCATAGCTCCTTCTCTTACATACTGGGCAATCTCTTTCATCTTGTCATTGCCTTCAGAACTTTTCATCATGTTTTTGTAAAAGTACAAGGCAAACAGTAAAGCAGCTATTGCTGCTACAGGTATTAAAATGAAGTAATTCA